>NZ_JADOUX010000009.1:0-140387 GCF_015751745.1 Cryobacterium sp. CAN_C2 | reverse complement strand
CTGGCTGGACATGGTGATGATTCCTGATTCTCGCCCTACGTCAAATGGCGAACTTGCTGTTAGGTACTGGCCTCACTCGACCTTGACACGTAGGGGGCGGGCTTCCCCCGATCGGGGCCAAGATGGTGAGGAGCTTGGCACTAGCAATGGCCTTCCGATTCGACCCGTTCGTCATGGCTTCACGCTATATCCCGCGACCCCTGGGCCTAGTTCGAAGCCGTCACGGCCTCGCGTTTGGGCCCTTCTTGTTGCGTGAGTTTCAGCGGGTTGCACCGGCGTGTGAGGTACGTGCCGTTCCACGTGCCACCACTGTGTATGTGCTACCACTGCACATTATATACCTCTAGGGGTATAGTGGAGATATGGATCAGTAGACGAAAGGAAACGATCAGATGATGTGGGGAACTGGAAATATGGGATGGTTTTGGGGGTTCGGACTGTTGGCTATTGCAGGTGTCGCCGTGCTCATTTCTGTCGTTGTTCGTTTACTGTCGAACAAATCCGGGAGCGATGACACGCGCTCTGCTCCGAGGCAAGCTGGTTCGGCCAGTGCCAGGCAGATTCTTGAGGAGCGTTTCGCTCGGGGGGAGCTTACTGCGGAGCAGTTGCGTGATCAGTTGCGGGTGCTCGAGGAGGGCCGGTAGTGCCCGATCTCAGTCGCCGTAGCGCCCTGATTCTCGGCGGTGTGGGGATTGCGGGCACGGCTGTGGGCGGGACGGGTTTCTTCGTCAATCAACGGATCTCATCAACCACGTCACCGGTGACACCCTCCGGGAGAGACCTCGTGGAGCCCCCGGGGCTACGAAGCGTCAATGGCACTCTCACTGTTGACCTCGAGTCTTCCCCCCAACAGGTGACTATCGCTGGCCGTGACGTGCGTGCGCTGAGTTACAACGGTGGTGTCCCCGGCCCCACACTGCGCGTTCGAGCGGGAGATACCCTCAGCGTGAGCCTGCGCAATGGTCTGGCAGATCCGAGCAACCTGCACGTGCACGGACTTCACGTCTCGCCTGAGAATAACGGCGACAACATGTTCGTTACTGTCGCGGCCGGCGACTCCTTTGATTACGAGTACGAATTGCCCTCCAATCACCCCCCGGGCGTGTATTGGTATCACCCGCATAATCATGGTTTTGTGGCTGACCAGGTATTCGGCGGGCTCTATGGGGCCATCATCGTTGAAGATCCCGACCCTATCCCTGCCGGCCGGGAACGCGTCCTCGTCATCTCCGACATCACCCTCGATTCCTCAGGAACAATTCCAGCGTCCACGGCGATGGAGAAAATGTCCGGACGCGAGGGAGACCTCGTCTTGGTCAACGGACAACTCACCCCCAGCATGACTGCCCGCCCCGGCGAACGGGAACGATGGCGCATCATCAATGCCTGCGTGTCCCGCTATCTGCGGCTGCGCCTCGACGGGCAGCAGATGTCCCTTCTCGGAATCGACTCCGGACGTTTCGAAGCCGCGCGCGAAGTCACCGAGGTTGTGCTGGCCCCCGGGAACCGGGCAGACCTTCTCGTCGCCGGCACGGCCGGCACCTCCGTACTGCGTGCCCACACCTCCAATCGAGGTACTTCCGGCGGAATGATGATGGGAGGCGGACGCTCCGCTGGCGCCGACGACATCGCGCTGGCGACACTCACGGTGGCCGGTGACACCGTCGACACAGTCGCCGCCGTACCCGGCCAGCCCGTTCCACGTGACTTACGCGCGGCGACCGTTACCGCCCGACGTGAGCTCATCTTCGCGATGGGAATGGGCGGGAATATGGGCGGCATGGGCGGGGGAATGATGTCAGCCACGATCAACGGCCAAGTATTCGATGCCACCCGGGTCGACACGACCGTGCAATTCGACAGCGTCGAGGACTGGTTGCTGACAAATACCAGCCCGCTCGATCACCCCATGCACCTGCACGTATGGCCGATGCAGATCATCGAACAGTCAGGCCAGCCCGTGGACACCATCATGTGGCAGGACGTCGTGAACATCCCGGCACGCAGCACCGTGCGCGTGCGTATCGCGTTTGACGACTTCAGCGGACGTACCGTGTATCACTGCCATATCCTCGACCACGAGGACAGCGGAATGATGGGAATCATCACCGCAAACTGACACCAGCCGCAACCATCAGTGCAAGAAAATGGATTAGGAGAAACCAATGAACTACGCACATACCGTCACCGTCTCGCTGTCCTATGAAGAAGCCGTCTCCAGAGTGCGGGAAGAACTCTCAAACCAGGGATTTGGCGTTCTTACTGAAATCGACGTCCATGCGACCTTTGAAACGAAACTTGGCGTGGAAAGCGCGAATACACTCGGCGACTATCTGATCCTGGGCGCATGCAACCCGGCCCTCGCCGAACAAGCGCTCACCGCAGAGCCAGACATGGGACTGCTGCTTCCGTGCAACGTCGTAATTCGGCGAAGCCCATCAGCGGATACCACCACGGTTCAAGCCATCAACTCGCAAACCATGGTCCAGCTCAGCAATTGCCCAGGGATACAGAACGTTGCTGATCAAGCCGATGAACGTCTTCTCGCCGCGCTCACCGCTCTACAAGAAGAAAACAGCAACACGTAACATCCGATCCGCCGCTGAAGCACGGTCAGGACTTTGTCGATGGATCTGTGAACAGCAACGCTCAGCGGCGCTATCTCGTGGGTTCATCGGGCACGAGGGCTATCAAGAACTTAACCGTGTTAGACGCGTTCTTCCTGATCTGTGTCAGGCTGAAAAATGCCCATAACTAGCGCGTTCATCTCTTGAAGCCCGTGGTCAGGGCGGACATTCACAACTTGAGCCCCTCACCGCCTGTGCCGGCCTATCTCCCGAGAATGTCCTTACTTCTTAGCAGGGACGTGCCGTTGGCTGGAAAGAAGGGGAGGGTGGCAATCCGCTCCACGCGGGTCTTCTCCACGATAGGCCGGGAATCGTGGCGGCGAGTGCATCACTGTGTGGCCAGCCGCATGCGTCCCGGGCAGCCGTCACGAGAAGATGGCGCGGATGGTGCCGTTAGCGTCCGAGCAGCCGGGACCAGAATGATCCGGTCGGTTTTTCTTTCACATGCCCGGCGCATTGTTGGTTGCGCGGCACACCGCGCATTACCTGATCAATGTGCTGACCGCAGCCCGCCCACGTTGTTTTTTGGCACACTTTGCACGCTACGGCACGACACATGAGGGATCTCCATTCGATGAGGTGAACTATCAATACAGACTATACCCCGGGGAGTATTGCAGCCGAGGCGCGCACCGCACGTTCATTGAAGACGGGAATGTCGATGCCCTCCACTCGTTCACCGAAAGCGGGTGTCGCCGCCGGAGGTGGGGGAGGTGTGCTCATGGAGCAGGAGCTCTTAGTGGGCGGCGATGCTGGCGCGCACGTCGTCCATGTTGAGGTCCTCGACGCCGGCAATGAGTTCTTCCAAGCTGGCAGCGTTAAGGGCGCCCGGCTGGGAAAAGACGAGCACGGAGTTCCGAAACGCCATCAGCGTGGGGATGGAGCGGATGCCGGCGGCTGCGGCTAATCCTTGTTCGGCTTCGGTGTCGACTTTTCCGAAGGTGATTGCGGGGTGTTTTTCAGAAGCGGCGGTGAATGTTGGGGCGAAACTGCGGCACGGGCCGCACCATGCGGCCCAGAAATCGACCAGCACGATGGGACTCTGGGTAATGGTCGCGTCAAAGGTGGTCTCGGTGAGATCGGTAGTAGCCATACAGAAACACTATACCCTTAGGGGTATCTTGCATACCGTATGGGGTATGTGCGAGACTGGGGCGCGTACCCACTACACGCCCCAACTCGTGCCGGCGTGGTGGGCCCCGATCTTTGGAGGCCACGATGATTTTGACCCAGTACTACCTCAACTGCCTGTCCCATGGTTCGTACCTTGTCGGTGATGAGACGAGCGGTCAAGCCGTTGTCGTGGACCCTCGCCGCGACATCGACGAATACCTCGCCGATGCCCAGGCGAACAACCTGACCATTGTCGGCGTGATCAACACGCATTTCCACGCTGACTTCGTCGCCGGTCACCTTGAGCTGGCCGCAGCCACTGGCGCCTGGATCGGCTACGGTGCCCGCGCTGAGACCGAGTACGAGATCCGTCACCTCGCCAATGGCGAGAAAATCTCGCTCGGTGAAGTGGAACTAGAAATTCTCGACACCCCCGGGCACACCTGGGAGTCCATCAGCATCGTCGTTCGTGAACACGCCGGCAACGCCGTTCCCCACGCCGTCCTCACCGGCGATACCCTCTTCATCGGTGACGTGGGCCGTCCCGACCTGGCCGCATCCGTCGGCGCCGATCCCGACCAACTGGCCCGCGCCCTGTATGGGTCGATCCACACGACGCTTCTTGCCTTGCCTGATGCGGTGCGTGTTCTCCCCGCCCACGGCGCTGGTTCCGCTTGCGGCAAGAACCTCTCCGACGAGCTCGAATCCACCATCGGCAATCAGCGCCTGACGAACGCGTCTGTGCAGCCAATGAGTGAAGATGACTTCGTGACGATGATCCGCAGCGGCCAGCCCGCAATCCCCGGCTATTTCGCCGTCGACGCGATGATCAACCGCAGCGCGCACGAAATCATCGGTTCCACCCGCGAGCTAGCACCGCTCACCTTGACGGATGTTCGTACATCCGTTGAACGCGGGGCCCGCGTTCTCGACACCCGCAGCCCCGAGGACTTCGCGCTCGGGCACCTGGCCGGGTCCATCAACGTGGGACTGGACGGTCGCTTCTCCGAGACGGCCGGAATGGTCATCCAGCACGACGACAGCATCGTGATCATCGCCGACTCCGGCCGCGAAGCCGAGGCCGGAATGCGGCTGGCCCGCATCGGCTTCGACCAGGTCGTCGGATATCTGACAAACCCGGCGCAGGCGTTCACTGACCTCGGCTCACTGGTGCAGGTCGGTGCGCGGGTCGAGCTTGACGACTTCGAGGCTCTGCGCCGGGACACCGCCGCAACACTCCTCGACGTACGCAACCCCGGCGAGGTCGAGCAGGGCGCGATCCCGGGCTCGCTGCGGATTCCTTTGGCCGAGCTGAGCCAGCGCCACGCCGAAGTGCCCGCCGGACCCGTGATCATCCACTGTGCCAGCGGCTGGCGTTCAAGCGTCGCCGCGAGTGCCCTGCGGAGCCTTGGCCATTCGGACGTCACCGACCTCATCGGCGGCTACAACGCCTGGGCCGCCCCGCACGCCGTCGGTGCCTGAAGAAGCTCAGGCCGCGGCTGAACACCTGACCAATGCTGGGTTCACGGCAGACACGATCGTGGGAGGCCTGCCTCAATGGCAGGCCGCAGGATGGCCCAGTATTGCTACGCTCCCGCACCAAACTGAAACGGATCCACTATCTCTGATACCACGCGCACCGTCAGCCCCACTCCGCCACCAATTGGGGCAGACGAGTTCCACCGATGGGTTCTCAATCATGACGACCTGATGATCATCGATGTGAGGGAGGGCTCGGAGTTTGAAACCCGGCATATCCGGGGTGCGCATCACGTGCCACTGCCCCTGCTCAAAGAACACACTGCAGAGTTTGCGAACTTGATGGCGACCCGGGTTGTGCTGGTGTGCCAGTCGGGTCGACGCGCGGAAGAAGCGCGGAAAAAGCTTGACGCAGCTGGTCTGACTGGTGCTCGCGTGTTGACCGGTGGCGTGGCGAGCTATGCCGCGGCCGGCGGCGATATCGTCACCGGCCGCTCCACGTGGGCCATGGATCGACAGGTACGCATGACGGCCGGATCCCTGGTGTTGGCGAGCGTGCTGGCCGGAAGGTTCATCCATCCGCAGTTCCGACTTCTCGCTGGCGTTATCGGCGCCGGCCTCACGGTGTCGGCCGCCACCAACAGTTGCACGCTGGGCCGCATTCTGTCGTGGATGCCCTGGAACCGCCCGGTTTCCGAACCCACGAAGAGCGACGTTCTCGCTCAGCTGGCGCCGCACGCATGATCCTGGCCGCGCTGCTTCTCGGAGTGATCGTCGGTACGCTCCTCGGCCTGGTCGGCGGGGGCGGGTCAATCCTGGCCGTACCGGCATTGGTCTACGGTGTCGGGTTACCCCTCGAAGAGGCGATACCGACCTCGCTGATCGTCGTGGGAGCGGCGTCGGCGGTCGCCGTGCTTCCCCGGCTGCGCACCGGCGTCAACTGGCGTCTCGCTGGCATCATCGGCGCCGCCGGAATCCCCACGGCCTACCTCGGCACTCTCGTAAATCGACTGGTTGACCCTCAGCTTCTGCTCGTCGCTTTTAGCGCGATCATGGTAATTGCCGGTGTGCGGATGTTCTTTGCCACCCCCGCTGTAGCTGGCCCCTGCGCGCTGCCCGGCGGCGGGACCCGATGGCGCAGCTGTCTGCCCCGTGCGCTGGCCACAGGCACCGTCGTCGGGTTCCTGACCGGGCTGCTCGGCGTCGGCGGCGGGTTTCTGATCGTCCCGGCACTGGCCCTCGTGCTCGGACTTCCCATGAGCGTCACGATCGGCACGTCCCTCGTGATCATCGTCATCAATTCGGCCGCCGGCTTCAGCGCCCACCTGAGCGACGTGCAGATCGACTGGGCCGTCACCGGCGCCTTTGCGGGAACGGCCATGCTGGCATCCCTGATTGCGGGCAGACTCAGCCGAGGGATCCCCGACCGCATTCTCAAAACAAGCTTCGCGATCCTTGTGCTCATCATCGCCGTGTACGTCGCGGTCCGCGCCGTCGCGGGCTAGCTATCATGAGCGGCGTCAGGCAAGGGAGAGAAAAAGCTTCTCAAGCTCATCGACTCTGAGCTTATTGGTTTCTCCATTCGCGCCGCTATCGATGAGACACTCTTTCATCGCCGACGAGATGATCGTGAACCCCGCCCGGTCAATGGCGCTCGAGACGGCAGCCAGCTGGGTGACCACGGCACGGCAATCGGCGCCAGATTCAACGGCTGTGATGACGGCACCAAGCTGCCCCTGCGCGCGCTTGAGCCGATTGAGGGTCTTGCGCAGATCGTCGCTGGCGTGGGTTGCGGGTGCGGTAATTCCCATGAGTGTGTGCTCCTGTTGGTAGGTGGATGCGCGGCTGGTTTTGCCTAAGATCACGATACCCCTTAGGGTATAAGTATACTCAAAAATGGCAGCAAGCGTTTCACAATGAAAAGTAAATGAGGCTATTCGAATGCGTGACCAGCGCACCGGCAGAGACGAATCATCACGGCGTGCTCCTTGGCGCGGCAAGCTGGCCGGGCTCGGCGCGGACCTGCGTCACTGGCCCTCCCGACGCTGGTGGGTTGCCGTGGCAACAGCACTATTTACGGTGGTCTTCATTGCCATCCCGACGGACTTGATTGACACGCCATTGTTTTCGAGAGAGATCCCGCCAACCGTGTGGTCGTGGTCGTGGTCGTGGTCGTGGCCGGTGCTCGTCCTCAGCGCGGTTTTAGCGGGTCTGGTCACTGCCACCTATGTGGCACACCCGGACGGCGCTACGTCCAGTCGGGCGGCGGGCTGTGCGGGCATGGCTGGCTGGTGACGTTCTTCGCCGTTGGGATGCCCCGTCTGCAACAAATTGGTTCTTCTCGCTCTGGGGACAACCGGGGCGATGCAATTCTTTGAGCCGGTCCAGCCGTATCTGGCCGCCGCGTCCATTGTTTTGTTGATCTGGGCTCTCTATGCACGCATGACTCGAGAATATTCGTGTCGGCTGCCTGCTCGGGCCGATGCTGCGGTCGAAGTTCCCGACCTTGTTCACTGACCTTCGAACCTGGACCCCGCGCCGCCGGCTGATCGCAACTGCCGTTGCCGCAGGCGTCTTGATAGTTCTTTCCATCGGCTGCGCACCGAGTGCGGGCGGCGCGGGTATCGCGCTGTGGGGGACAGTCGCGGTCACTGCTCTCGGAGCGAGCTTGATCGGTTTGATCGTTGCCAGTTATATCGGCACGCCTATCGGCGCCGACGCAACTCTCTGTGACACGCGATGGCCGGCTCTGGGCCTGATTGCGCTCTATCTGACCACCGAAATACGCTCTCTCGACCCGGTCGTGAGCGGTGCTGCTCGTCCGGTTCTTATTGCTGCCGTCCTCACCATGTTGGTCTGGGACCTTCGCGAACGTCGAGCAAACACTCGCTGCGAATCGTCAGAGTCCGCTGAGGGTGGGGTCTGCGCCACCTGCGTGCCCTTGTTCTCCCGCTCACGGAAAGTCACCCCGGAGCCGATCACAGTGCTCCCCATTTCACGCAGCGGTCAGGACGCCCAGCCATGAAGACAGCACTCACTGTTATCACAATTGCCGTGGCGGCACTGCGCAGCATTGCAGCCTGCGCGAGCCCCGCGCCGGCGCCCTCCATCACTATCACTTCCAGTACGGTCATCGTCGATGTCCGCACCGCAGAAGAGTATGTCGGTGGACACCTTCAGAACGCCATCAATATTGACGTGCAATCCCCGGACTTCGACACGCTGATCGCGGCTCTGCCAATCGACGGGGACTACATCATCTACTGCGCCTCCGGAAACCGGTCCGCTGCAGCTGTCACCCGCATGGCCGAGCTCGGGTTCACCACGCTGACCGATGCTGGCGGCGTCACGGACGCGTCTGCCGCCACCGGACTGGCCATCGTCGTCGACAAATGAGCTTCACACAAACAGCACTGAAAGTATACCCCATGGGGTATACTTTGGACTTCGGTTTGACTAACTAAGGAGTCATTATGTGCAGTCCCATGCGATGCGACAATTGCGAAAAAACGACCTGGACCGGTTGCGGGATGCACGTCGATGGAGTTATGGCCGACGTCCCAACGAGTCAGCAATGCACCTGCGCCGCCCGCACGAACTCCTAACCGCCCTCGGACGTCGCACGGTTCATCGCTAATTATGACTAGATCTTGTTGATCTCAAACCTCGCGCACGCGACGCCCGACGGCAAACTGCGCACGCACGGACGGAACCGTGCCAGCAGTCGTCGGTGTGGCGCAGTCTCACTGTGCGGATTCGTCGCTCTGGCAGGAACTGTGAGACTATCAACGCATCAGGTCGGGTCGCGGCTTGACCAGTGTTGGGATTGACCGCCGCTGAGTTGCTGGCGTGTCTTTTCGTTGATCTGTCGGCCAGCCGCAGTACTTGTTGAACGCCACGCCCGACGATGCCAAGAATTGGGTGAACCGGTTCCTTATTGGGTTGATGATGAGGTCTTCTCTGGAGGGCTTCTGGAAGGTCGCACGCGCACGGTGGTGGAGGAGATCAGTTACGTGCAGGTCGTCAATTACGAGTGGCGCGTCACGGACCCGTCCGAGCATGACCGCTCATCGAACACTGCACGCTCAAATGGTTGGCGCACTAGCGTGCCGTCGTCGACTTGTTAGCCCTTCGGCCGCTCGGAGCTCACGAAATCTGTCCCGCTCAGTGTCCGGTTCTGGACCTCGATTACCTTCGTTGAAGGGTTTAGTTGTCAGGTTCACCGTGGTCGGGAACTCCCCAGAGTGAAGGTGTTGCAACGACCACGAGAACCCGAGAGCGCTGACAAGAAGTCCTACGTCACAGATCTTGCGGATGCCGCTGGGAAACCGTGAAGGTTCTAAGATGCCCAGCATGATGGATAGCGATAATCGGGGTCGGTATGTACCGAGTCGACGAGGATTGGCCGGCAGTGAGCCCGCTCATCGACTGCCGTTTGACCTATCCACCCTGTCGGTGACGGGTTTGGTCGGTATTTGCGACCTTTTCATCCGCTTCCAGTGAACTCTCGGCCATCCATGACGATAACCCAGTATGTGCGGTTGTCCGAGGAATCGATGATTCATCTGAATATGGATCGTGCGGTGTCCTCGTCCCAGCATGAGCGCATGAAGGTGGTTGTATCTTGAAAATGTTCCGCATGTTAACGCCGACCGAAAACAGGGCCAGTATCGCCGATTGAAAACAGGGCCACCAGCCACTATGGAGGGTGATCAATATGGATGATTGGGCGAAGATTCGCCAGCTGTTTTCAACGGGCCAGCACTCGAAGCGGGAGATCGGCCGACTGGTCGGTGTCTCGCGAGGGACGGTGGATCGGGCGTTGGAGTCGGACCGGCTGCCGAAGTATCAGCGGGCCGCGACCGGCTCGAGTTTTGATGCGTATGCGGCGCAGGTTCGGGTGCTGTTGGCCGTGACGCCGAGGATGGCGGCGTCGACGTTGGCGGAGCGAGTGGGCTGGTTGGGGTCAGCGTCGGTGTTCCGCGACAAGGTCGCCGCGATCCGTCCGGAGTATGTGCCGCCGGACCCGGCCGATCGGCTGGTGCACGAGCCCGGCAAGCAGGTGCAGTGCGATCTCTGGTTCCCGCACGAGCCGCTTCCGCTGGGCCATGGCCAGGAGGGCATGCCGCCGGTGTTGGTGATGACGTCAACGTTCTCTGGCTTCTTCCAAGCGATCATGTTGCCGTCGCGGACGACACCGGACCTGCTCGGCGGGATGTGGTCGCTGCTGCAAGGTGCCGGCGTCGTGCCGCCCCGGCTGACGTGGGACAACGAGACCGGCATCGGCAAGGGCAAACTCACCGAACGCACCGCCGCGTTCGCTGGCACCCTCGGCACCGAGATCAAGCTGCTCAAAGCCCGCGATCCGGAGTCCAAGGGCATGGTCGAGCGCCGCAACCGGTTCTTCCGGTCGTCGTTCATGCCGGGCCGGCACTTCGCCTCGCCGCAGGACTTCAACGAGCAGATCACCGGCTGGCTGCCGCTGGCCAACGCACGTCATTCCCGGTCCCGGCGGGCGCGCCCGATCGACCTGATCGAGCAGGACCGCGCGGCGATGCGGCCGCTGTCGCCGGTGCCGCCGGATGTGCTCTTTCGCAACACGGTGCGCCTGCCGCGGGACTACTACGTCCGGGTGCTCTCCAACGACTACTCCGTCGCGCCTTCGATGATCGGCCGGCTCGTCGATGTGACCGCGAGCCTAGACACGGTCAACGTCACCCACAATGGGGTGAACGTCACGTCTCACGAACGGGAATGGGCCCGCGCGCTGACGGTGACCGACCCGGAACATGTCGCGCAGGCCGACGTGCTGCGGCGCCAGTTCCAGTCGCTGCGGCATCGCCGCCCGCAACCGACGGTCGCGTTCGTCGAGACGGCCCGCCTGGCAGCCTATGACCGGCTGTTCGGCGTGGATACCGGCCCCGAGCTGCGCGACCTGGACGTGGTCTCATGAGCAGCACCGCGGCTTCACAGATCGAGTACTACGCCCGGGCGCTGCGCGCCCCCAGGATTGGCGACGCGTTCCGCCGCCTCGGCGACCAAGCTCGTGATGCGGGCTGGTCGCACGAGGAATACCTCGCCGCAGTCCTCTCCCGCGAGGTGTCCGAACGCGAAGCGTCGGGCGCTGCGCTGCGCATCAAAGCGGCCCGGTTCCCCGGCCACAAGACCCTCGAGGACTTCAACTTCGACCACCAACCCAGCGCCGACCGGAACCTGCTCGCGCACCTGGGCACGAGTGCTTTCGTCAGCGAAGCGAAGAACGTTGTGTTACTCGGGCCGCCCGGCACCGGCAAGACCCACCTCGCCGTCGCGCTGGGCGTCCAGGCGGCCAAACACGGGCACCGCGTCCTCTTCGACACCGCCACCGGCTGGGTCGCCCGATTGCAGGAATCGCACTCCCGTGGCAAGCTCGCTGCCGAGCTGACAAGGCTGCGTCGATACAGCGTTCTGATCTGCGATGAAGTCGGCTACATTCCGTTTGACCAGGACGCCGCGAACCTGTTTTTCCAACTCGTCGCGAGCCGTTATGAACATGCGTCTCTGATCCTCACGAGCAATCTAACCTTCGGGCGGTGGGGCGAGGTCTTCGGCGACCAGACCGTCGCCTCCGCCATGATCGACCGAATCGTGCACCACGCCGACGTTCTCAGCCTCAAAGGCGTCAGCTATCGGCTCAAAAGCCACCAGCCCGCCGCTGATACGGCATAGTAGAAAACACAGATAGTGGTCCTGTTTTCAAACGGCACTATTGGCCCCGTTTTGGGTCGGCGTCAACATCCGCAGCTGACGTGATTGCAGAGGTTCTTACACTGGTGCAGGCGTATGCCGTGGAAGGTGATTCGTTTCCGTGGGAAGAATATGCGCAGGCCGCACTGTTGGGGGAATCTCGGTTGATGCCGAGTCTTTGCGCGATCTTCCGTACACGGTGCTTCTCTCGGATGGGCTCGCCGCGATTTACGAATTCTGATCGACACGCGCCTCACGGTGTGTCAGCTGAGGTGAGTTTTACGGGGGGTGTGTCGTGTTCGACGGCGGAGGCCCATACCCATGCGCGGCGTGTGCCGCGGTGGTCCCGTTCGATGTAGCCGGCACGAGATGTCCAGGCAGGGGCGTGGCCGTGGATCGGGCGGGAGATTGCGGGGTAGCGCACCCATGCCCGGATGTGGACGGGGGTGGGTGCCATGGTTGTGGGGAGGTGGCCGAGTTCGGCGGCAGGGAGGCTGAAGGGCTGGGCGGTGAATGCGGTGCCGTAGTCGGGTTCGACCTGGGGGAGGGTGTTGGCCATTGTTGGCGGGACGGGGTGCGGAGTGCTGAGGTATGGTTCCTGTCCCATACCCTCATTAGAACATATGATCTATGAAATAATCATGAATTATGAGACGGTGTGATCGCTTACTGGCCACAGCTCTAACGCCTGCTGCGCAGACGGCGCTTGACGAACTCTAGCCCGGGAGCACATCGGTTTTAGACGCCGAGCGCTGACAGCCCTCATGCGGACGAGCCAACTTTGTACCAAGTCGGAAACCCCGCATTTACCCCGCAGATTGAAATCGATCGCCTGTGATCATCGTGATCGAAATTCCAGTGTTTCACTGGGATCAACGAGTGAATCACGGCTCTGTGATCGAATGAGATGTTGATCAAGATAATCGTGGTGTCGCGGGTTCAATTCCCGCTCCCGCTACAAAAACCCCGGATTTCCGCGGAAGTCCGGGGTATTTTTTCGCCGATTTTAGGCCGACCCCGCATTAGACGTGCTGATTGAAAACGTGTGTGGCCGCCGATTCATCGTTTCAACGGCTCGAAAACAGCAGGCATTTTGGCGACCGGAGGGGCATTCAGCGTGGACGAATTCTCGTACTTGAGTCCTTCAGGATGTGTCGAATTTGGCCCGCTTTGACCCCGCAGATCGAGATCCCGGAAAGCTTCGAGGTTGCCATATACGGCGTATTCGAAGGGCCGGCCGGCTACGCGTCCGTGGTTCCACTCGCGCGATTCGAGCACGAATGGCTCCTTCGATTTAAGTCCTCCATCGTTGACCGGGGCCTGCGGTGCTCCGAAGCGCGGTCGGGCGCTCACCGCACCAGCTTCGGACCGCTGCCGAGGTGGGATGATGTCGATGTGAGCGATCTCCAGTCAGGTGAGGGCCGAATGGGCGACCCGCCCACGTTGACGCTGTTCTGCGGCCTTCCCGGATCCGGCAAAACCACGCTGGCTCGGCGTCTGGAGACCGATGGGAAAGGGATCCGCCTGTGCACGGACGTTTGGCAGGCAGAACTTGGAGTCGACCACGGTGACACGGACTTTCACAGTCGGCTACAGCCCTTGCTCTACCGCCACGGGTTGACGTTAATGAGGCACGGCGTCGACGTCATCCTTGAGGACGGACTGTGGATGACGGAGGAGCGGACCGAGAAGTTTCGCTATGCCCATGCCTGCGGCTCGCGCATCGAACTGCACATCTTTGATGTTTCCTACGACGCGCTATGGAATCGATTGCGGAACCGCAACCAAGACGCCGCTGCCGGTGCGTACGCGATGACTCAGGACGAGCTGAGGCGAGCATGGGACCTGTTTCAGCGTCCGTCACTGAAAGAGTTGGCCTCCGTAGATTCCTACGAGTTCCATGTTGGCGGATGCTAGAGAATTACTGAGCACGTGGTGGCCGCCTACTGTCTAATGCAAAATAAAGGTGACTTAGGCTGCTCTCTTGGTAAGTACCGCGTCGAATCCGGCGCTGTCGAGTTCCTTGCGCGCCCTTCGCTTGATTCGTTCCGGATCCAGCTTCGCGTAGTGGTCGACGCTGTGACCCAAATAGGTTTCTCCGGTGGTGAGCATGTTTCAGACTGTGGTCAGGATGGTGTTTTCGACGGCGACGACGGCTTTTATTGGACCGCGCCGGGTCGCGATGCGGCGATATTCCACCGCTGGGTAGCTGGTTTTGCTGGGGGCTGCGGCCATCGCGGCGGTGCCGGAGGTGGGCACGCACCGCGCGCCCATTATTGCAATTCGAATTCAGCAAGACGACGTCACGGCAACCGCCTCATAACCTGACTGCCTCCCAACACATGAGATACGGTACAGAGCGATCTGGGCCGCCACCGAGCGGCGAAGATCACCATCGCCTGCACTTACGTCATGCGCCACGAGCTGACCATCGCTGCTCTGCGCGATGCCGTCATGCCCCTCCTCGCGCCGACAGTTCGTGAAGTGTCCTTCAGCGACGAGCACCCCAAGACCTGGACGCTTCTCGGTGGATCGACCGGCATCGTGTGCGAGGTCGAATACTGTGGCAACTGGTACGTTCAACTCGACGACTGGTACGTCCTCGAACTATGGTCCGTCGGCGAAACCCGCCTCACGATCTTCCTCGCGTCGTTTGACGTGAAACCCGTTCAGCTCGTCACAGCGAGAATTGGCGCAAGAGTCGTGGGCTCATGGTTGCGGTTCGCCGATGGCATCGAATTCGAAGACCCAACTTGGATGGACAAACTCATTGCCAGGTGTCGTGGCTACTCTCTTCAGGTCACTCCCTGGGTTACGGGAACCGAACGCTTTGACCTGATCCCGGACTGACACGGATAATGACTGACACCCGCGGGACGGTGATTCGTGCGACGAGGATGAACGGGGCCGCTACAACGAACCGCCGGCACCGAACAGCGACGCCCCGAAGACCAGCGGAACCCAAGATCCCCATCGGGCACAGGGAATTGACGATTGCGGCAGGTGGATATAGCAACCTGATTTGGCCCCGGGTGAGCATTGTGCGTTGGCCCCGCCCGGGGTTGGCTGCTCAGGCTGAGCGGGCTTGGTCCTGGGTGCTTTTGAGGCGGCAGGACTGGGCGCCGGTGTTGATGACGTGGCCGCGAAAGGTGAGTCGGTCGACGATCGCGGCGGCCAGTCTGGGGTCGGTGAAGGTGTGGCCCATTCGCCGAGGGGGCACGCTCATCGGCCTGGTGCACGTCTCCAAACTACAAGCCCCAGAACCAGAAAACTTCTATCTGCAGGGTGAGTGGAATCGCACCCCGCGAGACGTGACCTTGACGACTGACTTGAGGCTCCGTGAGCGCCCTGAATTTAGTCCTAGATAATCGTGGTGTCGCGGGTGGCGAGTAGCCGTAGTCGGTACCCTTGGTCCACCGAGGTGGTACCGATTACGTGGACCAACTACGTGGACCAACTACGTGGACTGGAGGTACCAACAAGGGCTACTCGCCAATTCAGACGCAACGAATAGAATTGTTCTTTGAAGAGCCCGGCAAGTGTTGATTCGTGAGACCTACGAGGAATGAGCCGCCCGTCATGATCGAATTCCAGAACGTTTCAAAGCGCTTTCCGGATGGCACCCTCGCTGTCGACAACTTCTCCCTCGTGCTTCCCTCGCACAAGGCGACAGTATTCGTAGGGTCGTCCGGCTCGGGCAAAACAACGCTGCTCCGGATGATCAACCGGATGATCGACCCGACCGCCGGCAGCATCCTGATCGACGGCGAGGATACTTCCGGCCTCAATCCGGTGTCGCTTCGCCGACGGATCGGCTACGTTCTCCAGGCCACCGGACTCCTCCCGCACCGGAGGGTGGTCGACAACATCGCCACGGTACCGCGGTTGAACGGTGTGCCGAAGCGGGCGGCCCGCCGGGACGCGCTCACATTGCTCGACACGGTTGGACTCGACCGATCGCTCGCAGAGCGGTATCCGGACCAGCTCTCCGGCGGCCAGCAGCAGCGCGTCGGAGTTGCGCGTGCTCTCGCTAGCGACCCGGACATCCTTCTCATGGATGAGCCGTTCGGCGCGGTCGACCCGATTGTTCGGGCGGAACTCCAGGTCGAACTCAACCGCTTGCAGCGTGAACTCGGCAAGACCACGGTGTTCGTCACACACGACATCGACGAGGCTTTCGCGATCGCCGACCAGGTGGTGATCTTCCGCACTGGCGGTGTGATCGCGCAGGTGGGAACTCCGGCCGAGATTCTGGCAAACCCAGCGGACGAATTCGTCGCGACTTTCATCGGTGCGGACAGGGGAAAGCGCACCCTGCACCTCCAGCATCGCGAGGGGGACAGCGCGACCCTCATCGTCGATGGGGACGGCCGGCCCGCGGGAATTCTCGGGGCCGATCGATGAGGGAGGATCGATGAGCTGGTTCATCGAAAACGTCGACCTGATCTGGGGCCTCACTGCCAATCATGTTGCACTCAGCATTGTTCCGATTGTGCTCGGATTCGCGATCGCTATGCCACTTGGCTGGATCGCTAACCGGCGGCTGGCCCTGCGGTCGATCGTGATCACCGGGGGAAGTCTCCTGTACACAATCCCCTCCCTTCCGCTCTTCGTGATCCTGCCTTACGTGCTCGGGACGAAGATCACCGATGACCGGAACATTGTCGTAGCGCTGACTCTTTATGCGATTGCGATGATGGTGCGCACCGCGGCAGACGCCCTCGCGGCGGTGCCGGCGGATGCGATCGAGGCCGCTACGGCCATGGGGTACTCCACGTGGACCCGATTCTGGCTGGTGGAATTTCCTCTCGCTGGCCCGGTGCTTCTCGCGGGCCTTCGCGTGGTCTCGGCAAGCACGATCGCGCTCGTCTCGGTTGGTGCAATCATTGGTTCGGCCAACCTCGGCTACCTGTACACGAACGGCAAGCAACGCGACTTTCTCGAGGAGATCGTCATCGGCATCGTGGCGAGCCTCGTCATCGCCCTCGTCTTCGACGTTGTGCTCGTTCTTCTTGGCCGCGTGCTCATGCCCTGGACGCGGCGGAGAGGTCGGACCCGGTTCCGGAGCATCCTTCCCGTCGAGGGGGTGGCCTGACCCGTGCAATTCTTTCTTGACGCCTTCCGCTGGCTGTTGGATCCCGCGAATTACGTCGCAGGAGCGCAGAGCCCCCTACCGATCCAGGCTCGGATCGGCGAGCACCTGTTCTACTCGGTCGTGTCGGTGGTGATCGCGGCGATCATCGCGCTTCCACTCGGTTTTTACATCGGGCACACCGGGCGCGGCCGCCAGTTCGTGATCGGATTCACCGGTGGGATGCGGGCACTCCCGACACTTGGCCTGCTGATGGCCCTCTTCGTCATCGTCGGGGCGACAGTGCCGTTCACGCAGGCCGCGTTCGTTGCCTCGATAATCGCTCTGGTCATCCTGGCGATTCCATCGACTCTGGCCGGCGCATACGCGGGCATCGAATCGGTCGACAGCCAGACGGTGGATGCCGGACGTGCGAGCGGCATGACCGAGTTGCAGGTGCTCAGCCAGATCGAGATACCGCTCTCGCTCCCGCTGATTATCGGTGGTATCCGTGCATCCGCGCTGCAGGTGATCGCAACCGCCGTGATCGCCTCGTACATCTCGCTCGGCGGTCTCGGATCGATCATCGCAAGCGGTATCGGACTCAATGACAACAATCGCATCCTCGGCGGTGCCATGCTCGTCACCGTACTCGCGCTCGTGGTCGATGGGATCTTCGCACTCGCCCAGCGCCTGACCCGAAGACGCGGCTTCTCCGACACACGCCAGCAGAAAACACACGTCCGCGGCCGGTCACTCGGACCGGTCACGGTGGCGGGAACCACCGCCGACGAAGGGAAGAAATAATGTTCACAGCAAATCGAAGGGCACGGATCGCCACCGCGGTCATCGCCGCGGGAGCGCTCGTTGCACTGGCCGGGTGCGCCACCTCCAACCCGACCGGTACTTCGCCGACCGACTCCGCGACGGGGCCGAAGATTGTCGTCGGCTCATTCGCCTTCCCCGAAAGCGAGATCCTTGGCAATATTTATGCCCTCACCCTCAAGAACGCGGGTTACTCGGTCGATACGAAGTTCAATCTCGGACCGCGTCAGACCACGATTCCGGCGCTGAAGGACGGGTCGATCAACCTCATGCCGGAGTACAACGGCAACCTGCTGTTCTTCTATGACACGAAGAACACCGCCCGCACCACATCCGAGGTCGATGCTGCGCTTGCGACCAAGGTGCCGAAGGGATTCCGCGTGCTCACCTCATCCCCGGCCGAGGACAAGGACGCCTACGTCGTCACCCAGGAACTTGCAAAAAAAGAGGGGCTTGTTTCCATTGGCGACCTCACGAAGATTGAACCATTCAGTCTTGGGTCCAATCCACAGTTCGGCGAGCTCGCGTACGGCATCCCCGGCCTGAAGTCGGTTTACAAGATCAAGGATGTGACGTTCGTGCCGATCGAGGACTTCGGCGGACCAGACACGGTGAAGGCCCTCGTGGACAACGCGGTGCAGGTGGCCGACATTTACACGACCTCTCCTGATCTCGTCGCGAAGAAGCTCCTGGTGTTGAAAGATCCAGAGAACCTGATCGCTGCGCAGAACGTGCTGCCGTTGCTCAACTCGAAGATCTACAGTGCGAAACTCGCGAAGGTGCTCGACCGGGTTTCCGCCGCTCTCAGCACCACGGACCTGATCGCGCTGCGGGACCGCGTCGAAGGATCGGAGAAGGCCCAGGCCGCAACGGCAGCGAAGGACTGGCTCACGAAGAAGGGCCTGCTGAAATAACCGATTGCGAGACGCCGTCCCTCGCTGAGCTGCTCAAAATGCTCGGCCGTGACCTGGACGCCTGACCCCGCTTCCCCCGTTCTGGCTTTTCGGGGTTGTGGGGTGCTGCGTCCCGCAGCCGGTGTCGAGTGCTTTGGGCGCGGCGACACCGGCCAGTGAATCGACGACGTAGTCGACCATAGCGAGGTCTAAAGACGCTTCGAAATGAGTGTCGGGCAGAGCCGCTGCGTAGCTAACAGCGACCGCGTCATAGGCCGCTGGTCTGCGTAGGCACAGCGTCTGTCACAGATGCGATGCTGACAGATTGGTGCGACCTCACCATGGTTCCCCTTGCCGTTCGCGCCGGAGGAACGTGGTTTCTTTGTAACTCCTCAGACATCCCGCATTTACCCGCAGATTGAAAACGCACTGAGCAGCGGTTTCATCCTTTCAAGGGCTCGACAGACGACGTTCTCCACTTCCACGGCGATCTCGTCGCGTTGTCGGCGCAGAGCGGCCAGCTGTTCGGCGAGGCGAGGACGTACCGTGTTGGCCGCCTTCGTGCCCACGACGACGAGACCATTTGCTCGCTGAGGGTCTGCGTGATTTCGGCGGCGAGGCGACGCCCTATCCGGGGCGCCCGCTTGATCAGTCAGTTGCCGAGCCGGAGCGTGCCGACGGATTTCATCGACGCTGGGGATGGGTGCTCTTGCAGCAGGTCCACACCGCGTGGGGACAGGTTCGAGCTGCTTGTGCGATGATGGGCGAATCGCGGGTAGGGTCGGCGATGCGGCTCTCCATCGTAACTTTGCTCCGCCAGGGCGAGACCGCGAACGTTTCATTCTCGATCGCCAGCGGAGTCGAACTCACCGCGATCGTAGCTGACCAACGCGCCGTTGCAGCCGTCGCCGTTGCCGGTAACGCCATCCATAGCGTAGAAGGCGCCGCAGCCGCTGCTGCCGACCTCCGCGCCGCGATCAGCTGAAGAAGCGGTATAACCGGCGTTCGCACTCCGGGAGCAGGGCCATGTCGCACACCACGCGACGCCGTCATCGTCAAATAATAAGGCGTCTCAGTACACGGATGCCGCGATGTCTTTAGTGCAGATGAGTCGGTGCAAATTAGTCGGCGCTGACCTGGTGTCGAAAACGGTCGCGCTTGGTGTGCAGGTCCCACAGGTATCCTGCCAACACGGCAGGGACTTTCTCGGTATCTTCGGTGAAGATGCGGCCCCCGATGATGAGCAGGGACACCTGAATGCCCTCTTCGCCGAGCACCTCGTTGAGCAGCTGTGCGTAGGCCGCCTGATCGGCGAACGCTACAGACGTTCCCGTGACGTTTCGACCCGGAGCGACGGCAGCTCCACCGTTGACGAACACGATAGTGCCTCGGTTTTTACCGAGGAACCGCATGCCAGGCAGCACTTGGTGCACCGCAGCGACAGGGCCGTAAATGGAGAACTCGATTGATCCAACGATTGCGATAGTTGTCATAGTTGGATTCGAGACGGAATATCGCCGAGATACTCCTCCGGCGCATTCCCGAAGTACCCGCGAGCAGTAGACGTCGGGCTTGACCTACCGGAGTTGTGCGTGCTCTCCCGGACAGCGGGTGGCTGTGTATAGTACTTCTGAGGGTTCAGGGTCAGCTTAGGTTTGAGACCGGATTCGAAATGGTCAGCTCGCCATAGACCGCACGGAGGATCGCCACGCCGCGGGATTCTCACGCGGAAAGGGTTGTGAATCACCATGCAGGCTCCGCCACGCTCCGAGAAGACGTCCGCAGCACTTCTCATCCTGTTCACCCTCGTGGCGATTGGCTGGGCAAACTCTCCGCTATCGCACACGTACCTGGAATTTTGGTCGTCGACGATAGACCTGCGGGTAGGCGCCGCCAGTATCGAGTTGACTTTCCGCGAAGTGGTCAACGACGCCTTGATGACGTTCTTCTTCCTCACCGTAGGGCTGGAGGTCAAGCGAGAGTTCACCATCGGGGAACTCACGGATCGTTCCCGTGCACTGGTACCCATTTCGGCCGCTATTGCTGGCCTGATAATTCCCGCATTTGTCTTTTTGGTTGTGAACCCCACGGGCGAGAACGCCCAGGCCTGGGGCGTCGTCATCTCGACTGACACGGCGTTTCTTGTGGGAGCCCTGGCGATCGCGGGTCCAAAATTTCCGACGCGTCTGCGTCTGTTCCTGTTGACTCTTGCGGTGGTCGATGATGTTGGCGCCCTTATCGTCATAGCCGTGTTTTATACGGATGACGTGCAACTGGCGCCCTTGCTCCTTGCTCTCATCTGCTTGGTGATCGTCGCCCTGGTCCGATTCCTCAGAGCAGGGCGCGGACTCGCTTACGCTTTCCTCGCGGTAATCATTTGGTTCTCCCTGTTTGCTGCGGGTGTCCATCCGACACTGACAGGCGTCGCCCTCGCCCTCCTGATTCCAGTGTTCCCGCCGAAGCGACTCGCGGTTGAACGGGCCGTCACACTCACTCATGCGTTCGAGCAGTCGCCCAGCTCGCACTACGCACGCGCTGCGACTCGTGGCTTGCGTGATTCGATCTCTATTAGCGAGCGTCTGCACAGCGAGTATGCGCCATATGTTGCCTACATCATTCTGCCAATCTTTGCGCTGGCGAACGCGGGAGTGCGTCTCGATGGTAAGACCCTCGCAGCTGCCGTCATCTCTCCTCTCACCTGGGGAATCGTGGCTGGCTTGGTAGCGGGAAAGCTGCTAGGAATTACCGCGATAACTGCGATTCTTCGCGCTCTACATGTGGGTCAGTTGGCGCCGGGTTTGACCGTCGGACGCGTCGCCGGCGGCGCGGCGTTGTCTGGCATCGGGTTCACCATTTCCCTCTTGATTGTGGATATCGCGATCGCTGATCCCGTGAAGCAGGACGAGGCCCGCGTTGGCGTATTGGCTGCATCCGTTGCGGCGCTATTGCTCGGCTGGGCAATCTTTCGCATCGTAGATCGGCTACAGCCACCAACGGCGATTGGACGAACGCTCGTGCGCCCGGTCGATGCTGGTCGCGATCACATCTTAGGAAACCCCGATGCTCCTCTCACCCTCGTGGAGTACGGAGACTTTGAGTGCTCATTCTGCAGCCACGCGAGCGGCTCAATCGATGAGATTCGGGCGTATTTTGGTGCAGACCTGCGATACGTGTGGCGCCACCTGCCTACGAGTCGTGAGCACCCGCACGCCCTCGAAGCGGCTTATGCGAGCGAAGCCGCTGCACTTCAAGACAAATTCTTCGAGCTGTTGCCCATTATGTTCTCACATCAGGATCACCTCGACAGTGATGACCTGTATACATATGCGGTAGAACTTGGACTTGACACTGATCGATTCGCCTCGAACATGCGTTCGGCACACGTTGCGAACCGTGTCTCAGACGATATTCTGGATGCGGAACTCATGGACCTCAACCACACCCCGACGTTCTTTGTCGGGGAGGTACGCCATCACGGTCCATACGATGCGGCCACACTCATTCAAGCGCTTGAGGCGTCGCGAGGTATTGAACAGGGCGATCCTCGATACAAGTAACGCCTGTCGCTCCCGCCCAAGTCGGTACGGTGAACAGGAGTCATGGCCGTCTGATTTGTGCTTGCGGCTCGTTAGCGGCCACACCTACTCAGCGCTCCGGGGAGTCCGAGTTGTAGACACATGTTCACCGGCTCGGCCGAACATCCGGGGCTTTTTTGCCCAATTCGGGCTGCCCACGCACCGCAGATGCGTGGGCGCGCCCACTATAGGTGGCGCGGTGAGCCATAGGTGCAATTTCCGTACCGGAACTCGCCGCCATGCTTGATCGCCATGCTTGATCGCCGGGCGCCGGGCGAGAGCGACCTCATCGATGTGCGGGAACCAGAAGAATACGAGATCGTGCATATTGCCGGGGCGCGGCTCGTTCCGCAGGGCGGCATCCTCTCGGGACACGCGCTATCGACTCTCGCCCGGGACCGCGATATTGCTCTGCATTGCAAGGCTGGCCTTCGCTCGGCCGTCGTTCTCGCCGAGTTGGAGCGTCGTGGCTACGACCGCGTGTGCCAGGTCGAGGGAGGGATCCTGGCGTGGGTGAAGGAGATCGAGCCCACGCTTCCGGCGCACTGAAACGGTGCGGGTCAGCCACCGATCTGCGCGTAGCGGTGGGCCCACGGGCGCACGATTTCGACGGTGGCGCCGATGCGAAAGACCGTGTCGTCATCAAAGGGATGGCCGACAATCTGCACCCCGGTCGGGATGCCGCAGTCGGCCATGCCGCTGGGTACCGCGAGCACCGGGCAGCGGTTGGCGATGTTGAACGGCACCGTCATGTGCGCCTGCCAGTAGTGTTCGAGGTGCTCGCCGCCGGCCGAAATGCCGTCGAGATAGTGACCGTCGGCCTTCAGCGCCGCGATCGCCGAGGTCGGGCAGATCAGGGTGTCGAACCCGGTCATAACCGCGGCGAGCTCGCCCTGCATTCGAGTTTCGGCGGTGAGTCCGTCGAGAAAGCGGGTGCCGGCGGCCGCAGCACGGGCATCCGCCATGAACTGCACCGTGTAGGCGGCGAGCTGACTCCTTGCCGCACGGGTCTCGTCCTCCATCGCCGGGCCCAGAATATGACCGAAGTGCGTGAACGACACCCGGTGAATCTCGGCCGTGGTCCACGGCAGCTCGACTTCTTCGACGATCGCACCGGCGCCCTCAAGCGCCGCAGCGACCGCGCGGGTATTGGCCTCGACATCGGGATCGACGAGGTAGTCACCAAGTCGAATGCAGAGGGCGATGCGCAGGCCCGCGACCGAGGCCCACTCGCCGGGCAGCGGCGCGGCGGTGGCGAGCGAGGTGTGGTCGCCCGAATGCTGGCCGGCCATGATGTTGGCGAGGAGAGCGGTATCCGCAACACTGCGGGACATCGGGCCGTCGCCGCGATAGTGGTCGGCGGAGAGCGGCGCGACCCCCGGAACGCGGCCATACGGAGCCTTGAACCCGACAGTTCCGGTGAAGGCCGCCGGCAACCGGGTCGACCCGGCAATGTCCGAGCCGGTGGCGAGTGGCGCGAATCCGGCAGCGAGGGCAGCGCCGGAGCCGCCGGAGGAGCCGCCGGGGGAGAGCTCGAGGTTGAACGGATTGCGCGTGACCCCCCAGAGCGGCGAGTGCGTCACGGTCGCGCAGCAGAATTCGGGCGTCGTGGTGCGGGTGTGCACGATGCCGCCAGCCGAGCGGATGCGGCTGATCACCGGATGATTCGCGCGCGCCACGACCTGACGTTGAGCGACGAGCCCATTGCTGAGCACGTGCCCAGCGAGGGAGTGCTTCTCCTTCGCGGCCACGGGCAAGCCGAGCAGCGGGGCGACGGTTCCGCCGACCCGGTACTGCCGCTCGGCGTTGCGGGCCGACTCCCGTGCCTCGTCGACCAGTTGCTCGGTCAGCGCGTTGACCTGCGGGTTGACCGCGTCAATGCGCTGCAGTACCGCCTCGAGCAGCTCGACCGGCGACAGTTCGCGCGAGCGAAACAGACCGAGCGCCTCGCTCGCGCCGAGGTAGTGCAGGTCGGTGCCGGTGTTGCTCGACATGATGGCAGGGGATTCGGTACGGCTGATCATGCCTGACCCGACTCAGCGCGAGCCGACGCAGCCAGTGCGGGCGACAGCGCCGGATCGACCAGGGCCCCGTTGACCAAATCGGTGGCGATCTCGGTGAGCAGCGTGAGCCCGGCGACCATATCGGCATCCGTGGTGAATTCGCGTTCGCAGTGCGAGACGCCGTCAACGCTCGGAATGAAGAGCATGATCGAGGGCACGATGGTGTTCATCGCGACCGAGTCGTGGCCGGCCATGGTCTGGATACGGCGGGTGGAGAGCCCGGCGCGGATGGCGGCCTGTTCGGCCAGCTGCAGGCCGTTCTCCGGAAAGTACCTGATCGGACGAATATCAAAGTCGGTGACGTTGATCTGGATGTCGTGCTCGAGGGCGAGGACGGCGATCTTCTCGAGCAGAGTGGCGCGGGCCGCCTGCACGATCTCGGGGTTGCCGCTTCGCAGGTCGGCGACCAGGCGCACCCGGCGGGCGACCACGATGGGGGAATTGGGTTCGAGGGTCAGCTGCCCGACCGACGACACGATGGCCTCGTCGGCGAAGTCGGTGGTGACCTCGCGCACCATGAGGATGATCTTGGCGGCGGCAACGAGGGCGTCGTGCCGGTCGGCCATGGCGGTCGCCCCGGTGTGCGACTGCTCGCCGAGCACCTCGATGTCGAGTTTCTGGGTGTACCAGCTTCGGTCGACCACACCGACAGCGATGCCCTCGCGTTCCAGGATGCGACCCTGTTCAATGTGAATCTCGGCGTAGCTCACCGTGACCGGGCGCGGGTCGGTGCCAAGGTAGCCGATTTCGGCGAGGGCGGCGCGGGCGGTGACACCGGCCAGGTCGGTGGTGTCGAGCATTTTCTCCTGGTCGAACAGCCCGACGAACACGCTGCTGCCCATGACGCTCGGTGCAAAACGGCCGCCCTCTTCGTTGAACCAGTTCACGACGGCGAGGTTGAACGGCGGCACCGTGCCGTTCGTGGTGACCAGCTCGTCGATGTTGCGGGCAGCGTGCAGTGCCGCGAGCACGCCGTAGGCGCCGTCGAAGCGCCCGCCGAGCGGCTGGCTGTCGAGGTGTGAACCGACGAGCACGTAGGGCGCGCCGGGGGTCCACTCGATCAGTCCGAACATGTTGCCGATGCCGTCGACGTGCAGGGTGTAGCCGGCGTCGGCGACCCACTTCGAGAACCAGGCGCGGCTTTGCGCGTCTTCGGCGGTGGCGGCCTGGCGGTCGACGCCCTCGCGGGGCGTGGCGCCGATGGTCGCAACGTGGTGGAAATCGGTCAGAAAGTCAGCAGATGACACGTGTGCTCCTTCAAAAGCGGATGGTGCATGAATTGATGCCGCGGCGCTCTCAGCCCAGACGCCCCCGCGTCTCGGGCACCTTGGTGAGGGTTACGAGCAGGAACACGATCACGGCGGCGCCGGCCATGTAGAAGCCCGGGGCGAACGAAACACCCGAGCTGGAGACCAGGGCCGCGCCGACGAGCGGCGCGGTGCCGCCGAAGATGGCATAGCCGAGGTTGTAGCTCACGGCAGCGCTCGTGAAGCGGGTTCTGGTCGTGAAGATCTCGACGAAAAAGGTGTAGCAGCCGCCGCCGTAAATGCACAGGGGAATGACGAACAGCATCTGGCCGAGCAGGGCGAGCGGCAGGCTGCCGCTCGTGACGAGCATGAAGCTCGGGATGGCGAGAACGGCGATCGCGGCCGACCCGGCGATCAGCATCGGCTTGCGCCCGACCTTGTCGCCGATGCGCCCCCCGATCGGCAACAGCACGGCGTACAGGGCGAGGGCGGCCGCATTGGCCAGCAGGGACTGCTCGCGACTGAGGTTACCCGTGGTCTGCACGTACGCCACGAAGTAGGCCGAGAGAAAGTAGAAGCCCATCGCGGTGAGGCCCATCACGAAGATGACCTGCACCATGCGCAGCTTGTTCTCGCTGAAGGCTTCCTTGATCGGGCTGAACTCCGTGGTCCTAATGGCCTGGGCGTCGGTGAACGACTTGCTCTCGCTCGTCTTGCTACGAATCCAGACGCCAAACAGGGCCAGCGGCAGGGCAAGCAGGAACGGGAGGCGCCAGCCCCAGGCGGTGAACGACGCGTCGGACATGCTCTGGCTGAGGATGAGAATCATCGTACCGGCGAACACGGACGGCAGTGCGGTCGCGGCGATGGTCAGGTTCAGCCAGAGGCCGCGCCGGTTGATCGGGGCGTGTTCAAAAACGAATGAGGGCGCGCCGACCGATTCGCCACCGGCCGAGAAACCCTGCACGAGGCGCATCAGCAGCAAGAGTAGGGGAGCGCCCAGGCCGATCTGATCGAAGGTGGGCAGCAGTCCCATGCAGGCGGTCGCCACACCGATGGAGAGCAGGGTGATGGCAAGCACCTTGCGCCGCCCGATCCTGTCGCCGAGGGCACCGAAGAACAGACCGCCGAGAGGGCGCACGATGAACGCGACGCCGAAGGTTGCGAAGGTGGCGAGTAGGGCGAGGTTCGGATCAGTGCTCGGGAAGAACAGCTGAGAGAAGATCACCGCCGTCAAGCCATACAGGGTGAAGTCGTAGAACTCGATGAATTGGCCGATGCTGCCGCCGAGCAGCACCCGCTTTTGCAGGCCGGTGATTTTCTTCGGGGGAGCGGCGTCGGCTAGCGGACTGATCGGGGCGGTGGCTGCGGTCGTGGTCATGAAGTCCACCGTACGATCGTGGTGATTCCGGCGCTCGCCGCTTCGTTTCTGGCCCGTGAACTCTGCGCGAGCCGTGTGTCGGTCATATTGCGGCGCATCCGCTGGTGTGTAACCGGGGCGACACATGAATTGTCTGCTCGAACACTGATCCTCCTTGATCACGATGAGTCGGATCCCGGTCACAGACGAGCGGTGCCGGGAGCGCGCTGCTAATTGTGGTCAAGCTTGCGCGTCGCGAAAGTCCCTTGTCCAATTGATTCTCCTGGCCAACCTCATCGATTTTGGTAATGATCTAAGGTCGGGTGGCACCGTACAAACGTCGGCAGGTCTCTTCGAAGGCCAGGGTACGACGGGTGGGCAGGGCGGCGTGGAGACGCACCAGCATGACCTCGCTCGGCGGAAACTCATCAGTCAATCTCAACGGCACCACGCGACCGCCGGAGTAGGGCACATCGTTGTAGACCCGCTGGTTGAGCAGGGCATAGCCGTGGCCCTGGGCGACGAAGGAGCGCACCGTTTCGTAGCCGGCGAATCGGTGGCGTACGTTGGGCACCACCCCGGCCACGGCGAACAGGCTCTCGTAATACTCCCTGCTGTGCGGCAGGTCGAGCAGAATCAGCGGTTCGCCGGCGAGGTCGCGCAGGGCGATCTCTCGACCGGGGCTGTTCGCGGCCCGGTGGCCCTCGGGAACGATGACGTGCGGAGGAACCCGCTCGAGCACCTGGCTGGAGAAACCGCTGCCAAGGCCGTGCCCGTACATGAGTGCGAGGTCGCAGCGCCCCTCGCGCAGTTCGGTCTGCAGTGAAGCGAGGTCTGCTTCGAGAAAGGTCACGTCGACGCCAGGGTGGGCGGCTTCGAACGCCTTGAGAATGGCCGGCAGCCGAAACGAGGCCAGTGGCGAAAACACGCCGACGGTCAGCTCGCCGGTGAGCGTTTCGGCGGCACCGTAGACCGATTCGAACAGGGAATCGGCGTGGTCGAGAAACGCCTTGAGGTCGAGCGCGAACCTGCGCCCGGTCGGCGTGAGTTTGAGCCCGGTCGAGGGGCTGCGCAGGAATAACTGGGCGCCGAGCGTGCGCTCCAGCTCCGCCATGGCCGTGGAGACGGCCGACTGGCTCACGAGCAGCCGGGCGGCGGCCTGGGTCATGCTTTCCAGCTCGGCGACGGCGGCGAAATACCGCAACTGGGTGAGAGTGAAGTGTCGCATCGGGCTCCAGATCGGGTGGCAGTCGGGAGCGCAAGCGCTCCGCCCCGCGCGTGCCGATTGCTCAATGGTAACGACGTGCGTGCCCGGGCGCTCGTTCCGGCACGGGCACCGGGCCCAACACGACAGATAAGCGGACGCCGCGCGCGGCATCCGCTTCGGCCCTCACTTGGGGGTAGTATCTGGGCAATCGGGACTTTCCCGCGCATGAATGAAAGGTCGGACTATGAATCCGCTACTCATCATTGTGGCCATTGTTGCGGTGGTGCTGCTCATTACCGGCGGTCTGGTGCAGTCGCTCCAGTTTCTGCTCTGGGTCGGTATCGTGCTCGCGATCATCGCAGTGATCATGTTCCTGATGCGGTCGATGTCAGGACGCAAAAGCGTCTAGAACTGCATGAGGGGCAGCCGCCGGGAGGAGAATGAACTCCTCCCGGCGGCTGTTTTCTGTGTCGGCACATGCCTGTTGCCGGCCCGGCGCAGCGCCTGGATGGCGGCCAGACCCCTGCACCCCCGTACACTGTGCCGACCGGGCTCATTGCTCGCGGCTCCGGAGAGAATGGACCCCATGCCTGAACAAAGCGCCCCCGCTCGTGTCGTCGTTGTGGGCGACGCCCTCATCGACGTGTTGCGCGACTCGGAGTCGAGCCGGGAATTTGCCGGCGGCGCCGCGCTCAACGTGGCGGTCGGACTGGCCGTGCTCGGCGTGCCGACGACCCTGATCGCGATGGTCGGCGACGACGCCGATGGCACCGTGCTTCGAGCGTTCCTCGACCAGTACGACGTGCAGCTGATCGCGACACCGGGGCCGCTCGGCTCGTCGCGGGCGGTGTCTGACCGCACCGACGGCGAACCCCGCTACTTCTTCAATGATGCCGCCAAGGCGCGTCGCATCGAGTTCGGGGTGGCCGAGTGCGCCGCACTCAAGGGCGCCGCGCTCGTCGTCGTGAGCTGCTTTCCGTTCGACGACACCGCGCAGACCGAAGCGTTCGCGGCCTGCGTGAGCGACCCCGAGCATCGCCTCGTGATCGACCCCAACCCGCGGGCCGGCATGCTGCATGACGGGCCGCGGTTTGTGCGCAACTTTGAGGCGCTCGCCGCGCGCAGCCTGCTCGTGAAGGTCGGCGACGAAGACGCCGACCTTCTCTACGAGAGCACGCTCGACGAGCTGCGGGAACGGCTCGTCGATGCGGGCGCGCACACCGTGCTGGCGACCGCCGGACGCCTCGGCGCCTCGGTTTCGTTCGCGAATAATAAGCAGGTCAGTGCGCCGATCGCGAAGCTCGATGGCCCGGTCATCGACACGATGGGTGCCGGGGACGCGACGCTTGCGGCATCCGTTTGCACCATCGTGACCGACGGGGTGCCGCAGGATTTGGCCGCCTGGCAGGCGCTGCTGGCCGACGCCATGCTGACCGCCGCCGCCACCTGCAGGCATGAGGGAGCGCTGCTCCGGCGACCGTAGATCAGGCTCTTCGCAAACGGATGCCGGCGGCTAGCCGACTGGTTCAGGCTTCAGGCTCGGTGGCCGGTTTCGTCAGCTTGAGGCGGCCGCGGATCGCGTCGCGGGCCTGCTGGGCGGCGCGGCGCACCTCCTTGTCGGCGTCGCGCAGGCGCACCTCGATCGTCGCGATGTTGTCGGCGGTGCCCTGGTCGGCAAGGGCGTGCAGGGCAGCGGAGCGCACACGGGGGTTCTCATCGGTGGTGAGGCGCACGAGCTTGGGCACGACCTGCAGCCCGCGCAGCAGCACGACCTTGGCGCACATCTCGCGTACCCGCCAGGCCTGGTTGTTCAGCCCGACGACGATGTATGGAGCGGCCGATTCGCCCCAGACATGCAGCAGTGCGCGGGCGCCCCACAGCTCGGGCCAGTACAGCGCGGGGGCACCCTCGAGGATGCCGAGGGCGTGGCGGCCGCCCGCGTACAGCAGAAAGTCTTTTCCGGCATTCTTGGCGCGCAACAGCGCGACGGCGTTATCGATGACAACACTCTCGCCGTAGTGCGCAACGGCGGCGCGAATGCGCTCGTCGGTCGGCAGGTCGATCGGAAGTTCGGGGTGCGGGATCAATTTGTTTTGCATAGCCCTCTAACGCTACCTCCCCGGCGCGACGCGGGCCATCGAATCCGTTCCGGAGCGACGATCTCGTGAGAGTAATGCGGCGCCGTAGACGGAACGACAGAGTGGGCGAGCCGGGCCCGCGTCCGTTGAGCGGCGGGGCTCGGTCAGGTGAGGGTGAGTTCGAAGCCGGAGGCGTGCTCGTAGATGCCGTAGTTGCCGATGTCGGTGAAGCCGAGGCTGCGGTAGAGGGCGAGGGCCTCGGGCTGGGCGTAGCCGGTTTCGAGTCGCATCCGCTCGTAGCCGAGGGTGCGGGCGAGGGATTCCAGCTCTTGCAGAATCGTGCGGGCGTGGCCCTGGCGGCGGTAATCGGGGTTGGTCCACATGCGCTTGACCTCGGCGGTGGTGGCGTTGAACTGGCGCAGGCCGCCACCGGCGACCGTCGTGTCACCGTCGACGAGCACGAGAAAGCCGCCGCTGGGCGGATCGAACTCGGCCCCGTCGACGTCGTGCACGGAATCGCCGTCGCCGTATCGGGTTTCGTATTCACGGTGCAGGTCAAGCAGGAGAGGGGCCACCTCGGGGTCACCGAGGCGCACGGATACACATTTCACGCTTTATAGTGTGCGCCTTGTTCTGGTGTGGTTCTGACCCGCCACCGGGAGCTCTCTGAGTAGACTCAATGGGTGTCAGTGAACCCAGAGTTGCAGGGACGGGTCTTTCCGTCGGTCGCACCGTACCTTGTCGGACGTGAAAAGGTGCGCGAATTCTCCCGCGCCGTGTTCGCGACCAACCCGATCAACCACGATCCCGAAGCGGCCCGCGCGGCTGGCCACGCCGACGTCGTCGCCCCGCCCACGTTTGCCGTGGTCGTGCAGGAGGCCACCCTGGCCCAGCTTCTGGCCGAACCGGATGGCGGCATCGACTTCACCCGTGTCGTGCACGGCGACCAGCGCTTTTGCTATCTGCGCCCAATCGTCGCCGGCGACGAACTCACGGCTACCCTCGCGGTGACGAGCATCAAGACCCTCGGTGGCCACTCGATGGTGACCGCCGAGTCCACGATCGTCGACGCGACCGGCGCCCACGTCGTGACCGCCATCTCCACCCTCGTCGTCAGGGGAGACGAATGACCCACGTTTTGACTGATCTCACGGTCGGCAGTGTCGTCGCCGAGGCGAGTTTCCGAGTGACGCGCGATTCACTCGTGCACTACGCCGGGGCATCCGGTGATTTCAACCCCATTCACTACCGCGATGACGTCGCGCAGTCGGTGGGACTTTCGGGCGTACTCGCCCACGGAATGCTCACCATGGGCCTGGCCGTGCAGCCCGTCGTTGACTGGGCCGGCGACCCGGCCCGGGTGGTCGACTATCAGGTGCGGTTCACCCGCCCGGTCTTCGTCGACGCCACGGAAGGTGCCCTTGTCAACGTGGTCGCCAAGGTCGGCGCCCTCGATTTCGAAGCTAATGTGGCGCGCATCGACCTCGTTGTGAACTTCAACGGCGCGACCGTTCTCGGCAAGGCGCAGGCGCGCGTCAACCTGGCCTGAGGCGGTTGAAACATGATTGAACCCGTTGCCCTGAGCACCCTCACCACCTTTCGTCTCGGTGGGCCACCAGCCGCCCGGGTGGCGCCGGTCACCGAGCAGAACCTCATCAACGAGACCCTCTCGGTCTGGGGTATGGACGAGAACTGGCTGCTGCTCGGCGGTGGATCCAACACCGTCGTAGCCGACGCAGGTTTCGACGGCATCGTCATCCACGTGGTGACCCGCGGCATCGAGGTGCTCGCAGATGGCAGCAAAGCGGATGCCGCCGCCGACGATCCCGCAGACGACGATCCCGTCGCTGCCGGCCCCGAATCGGGCACCGAGCACCGCGGCGCCCGGGTACGCCTGCGCGTACAGGCAGGCGAACCCTGGGACGATCTCGTCGCCTACGCCGTGGATCGCGGGTGGGCCGGAATCGAGGCGCTGTCAGGCATTCCCGGATCGTGCGGCGCTGCCCCCGTGCAGAACATTGGCGCCTACGGCCAGGAACTCTCTGACAGCCTCGTCGCGGTCGACTTTCTCTCCTACGAAACCGGTGAGGTCGAACGGCTTGAGCGCGCCGACCTCGACCTCGGCTACCGAACCTCGGCGCTCAAGCAAGGGCTGCGTGGCGTCGTGCTGGCGATCGAGCTGGAGTTGCATGACACCGCGGCCGAGGCATCCGTTTTGGGAAGCACTCTCGGCCAACCGTTGAAGTATTCCCAACTCGCCGGAGCGCTCGGTGTTCAGCTGGGCGACCGGGTGCCGCTGCAGATCGTGCGCGCGACCGTTCTCGGCCTGCGGGCCGGCAAGGGCATGGTGCTTGACCCGAGCGACCCCGACACCTTCAGTGCCGGATCGTTCTTCACCAACCCGATCGTCACCGAGGGGTTTGCGCGCTCGCTGCCAACGGATGCGCCGCGCTGGCCGCTGGAGCCCGAGCCGGCCGATCGAGTAATTCCACTTGAGGAATATATGGGCGTCGGTCCGATTCCCGGTGAGGAACCCGTGCGCCTGGTCAAGCTCAGTGCCGCCTGGCTCATCGAACACGCCGGTGTCCGTCGGGGTTTTCGCCTGCCGGGATCGAAGGCGGCCGTGTCGAGTAAACACACCCTCGCGTTGACGAACACGGGCGGGGCGACCGCGGCCGAGGTGGCCGAACTCGCCCGTTATGTGCTCGGCCGGGTGCGGGCCGAGTTCGGTGTGAATCTACAGGCCGAGCCGGTGCTCGTGGGGCTCACGCTGTAACTCGGTGCGCCGGGCTAGTCGGAGCGGCGAGCGGCGGCCGCGATGCCGGCCACGACGAGGCCGAGACCGACCGCGATGACCCCTCCGAGCAGCCACAGCGTGGGGTCCGGCCGGATCGGCACGAGACTGAACACGACCACGCAGGTGGCGAAGGCCAGCAACAGCACCCCCCAGAGAATCGTGCTGAACCGTGGGTGCAGTCGGGCAGCGGATGCCGCGGGCTGGGCCCCGCGCAACCCGTCGTCGGGCTGTGCGGGCAAGGGGTATGCGGGACTGGGGGTCACGATGTCCGGGGTCCCTTTCGCCGGGGTCCCCTCGAAGGGGAAGGCGAGCTTCTCGGTCGCTGCAGTGGCGTTGGCAGCGTCAGCGGCCTGGTCTGCGACGTTCGAGGTGTCGTTCGTGGCTGTCTCGCGCGGGTCGGGAGTGGTCATGGGGTGTCCTAGTCGTTCGAATCGGTGAGGGTGACGAGGCCGGCCAGCGTCCAGATGCGCAGCACGGGCCCGTTCTCATCCCTCGTGGAGTTGACGCTGCCTGCGTTGAAGGTGCGCCTGTCGGCGGTGAATAGGCCGTTTCGCTCGCCGTTCTCGCTCGAGCTGCTGCGTCCCGAGTAGTCCACCCCACCAACCACGGCGTGCGTTTCGACGCGCACCGGGGCATCCGCTGGCAAAATCAGCTTGGTTTCGCCGGCTCCGAGCCAGACATCAATCGTGCGGTCGTTGCGAAGGCCCGGGTTGTCGAAGTCACGCAGGTCAAGGATCGTCTGGCCGGCGATCATGGCGTAACCGGGCGTCTCGGTGGCATCCGCGGTGTTCGCGCTGAGCGCCCAGACATTCGTGCCAAAGGCGGAGAATTGGGTGCCGGGGGGGAACACAGCCACGGCCGCGATGACGACGGCGGCGAGAAGGGCGAAGCCTCCCATGGCGCCGTCGGTGCGGCCGCGAATTCCGGCGATGACGATGCCGACCGCGAGAACGCCAAGGGCGAAGGCGAGGCCGAGCAGAACGACTTCGTTCGACCAGACACCACGGGAATTGACCATGGCCGCCACGGCGCCGGTTGCGAGCGCCAGACCGAGCACGATGGAGGTGAATCCCGTACCGGGGCGGCGAGCGCGCACGAGAGCGCGCCGCGCAGCCTGGCGTGCGAGGTGCTGTTCCTGCCAGATATTGTTCTGGTCCGCCGGCTTTTCTCGGCCCGAGACATACGTTGCTGCGCTGTAGGGGCTGGGGTAGTGGGTGCCACTGCCACTCGGAGTCTCGGCGCCGGCCGCCGGTGACTCGGCCCGGGATTCGGTTGCTGATGCCGTGTTCGTGGCGGGAGCACGTTCTTCGGGCACGAAGGCCGACGCGGGGCCCACAGCGGTGCGCGGTGGCGTCGAACCATAGCCGGGCATGGGGTACGAGCCGGAGCGGCCCGACGGTGAGCCGGTCGAGCGGGCTGACCCGTTCGCGCCGGCTGCCCCGGTGCGGTTGCCGCTCCGGCGCCGAACCAGATAGACGACCAGCCAGCCGATGCCAGCCAGGAGGGCCAGGCTCCAGCCGATCCCAAACAGTGTGCTTAGCCAGTTGGGCAGGCCCACGACGGGGCCGCGCCACCAGCCGTCTTGAAAGATCGGCACGATCGTGAAGAAAAGCAGAGCGCCGATGGCGATCATGGCCGGTTGAAATCGACCACGCAGGGCATCCTCGACGTAGATGCGACCGGCGCCGCGCGGCAGGAGCGCCCAGCCCACGGCGTAGGCGAAGATTACGGGGCCGCCGAGAATGGCAAGGACGACCGCAATGCCGCGCACGATCAGCGGGTCGAGCCCGGTGCGAGCTGCGATGCCTCCGCAGACGCCAGCAAACCAGCGGTCGCCATCGCGGTTCAGACCGGAAGCCCGGATCCAGTCGAAGAATCGGGTGATCTGGTCGGGCTTCGGCTCGGTGTCCGAGTAGGTCGTGCCAGGCAGGGTGCTGCCAGGCTGGGTGCTACCGGGATGCGGTGGGAGGGGGGTGTCGTTCATGCTTCGAGTCTGGCAGCGCGGCCGACCAGCAGCCATGGGGGATGACCCTGACTGAACCCTGAACTCTCGCCGCACGCGACCGGGCGTACCCCCGGCGTGCTTTGATGAACGAGTGAGAACCGAACGGATAACCCGGCCCCGGCTTCGCCTGCTCGGCGGAGTCTGCGCCGGGTTCGCCGACCACACCGGCCTGCCGGTGACAACCGTGCGCGTGGCCACCATGCTGCTGTCGCTGTGCGGAGGCGCCGGCGTGCTGCTCTACGCCTGGTTGTGGGCAACGACACCGAGTACCGTCGCGCCGACGGCGGCGGAACCGCTCCCCAAATCCAGTCTGGCCCGCGCGGTTTCTCCCGCCGCCAGTCGCGCCACCGACGTTTCGTCCGGCAGCGCCCGGATGAAGCCGGACGCGCCCGGTATACCCGACCTCGCTTTGCGCGCCCCGGCAGCGGATGCCCAGCTCGCCCGCGCCGCGCCGGTCACCGAGATCCTGCTCGGACTCGCCCTGCTTGCGGCTGGCATCGCCCTGGTGGCCAGCCGTCTCGGGGCCAACATTCCGCTCGCCGTCGTCGTGCCCGGGATCGTCGTGCTCGCCGGCACCGCGCTGGCCTGGCGGCAGTTTGCCGACGTGCGCAGCGGCGCCGCCCAGCAATCCTCTGCCCTGGCGGTGCGCACGCTTGGCGCGCTCGTGTTGGTGGCGGTGGGCATTCTGCTGTTTTTCGTGACCGGGGACAGCCCGAACGTGTGGACTGTCATTCTGGCCGCCGCATCCGTTCTGCTCGCCGTCATCGTCGTCATCGCACCGTGGGTGCTGCGACTCTGGAGCGACCTCGCCGACGAGCGGGCCGCTCGGGAGCGTGAGGCCGAACGGGCCGAGATCGCCGCGCACCTGCACGATTCGGTGTTACAGACCCTCGCCCTCATTCAGCAGAAGGCCGGCCCGCACAGCGAGGCCGCTCGCCTCGCCCGCGCGCAGGAACGCGAGCTACGCGAGTGGCTGTTCACCGGTTCAAGCGGTGGTACGACCGACCTCGCCACCGAACTGCGCCGCATCGCAAGCGCAATCGAAGCGGACTTCACGGTGCACTTCGAGGTCGTCAGCGCCGGCGTTCTGCCGGGCGAGGCCCCCAGACCCCTCGTTGCGGCAGCCCGCGAAGCGATGCTCAACGCCGCCCGTCATGCCGGCGGCCCGGTCTCGGTCTACCTCGAAATCGGTCGGCGCGGCCTCGAACTCAGTGTGACCGACCGCGGCCCGGGTTTCGCCCGCGATACCGTGCCCGAGGATCGACTCGGTGTTCGTGAATCCATCATCGGGCGGATGCGCCGGGCTGGCGGCACGGCGGTTGTGCGCTCGGGGCCCGGCGGCACCGGCACCGAGATTCTGCTCACCCTTCCACCGATTCCGAACGAGTCTCCAGCACCGCTTGGAGACCCCCATCCCCAAGAAACGTCCCTGCCATGACCCCCAGCGCGGAACCGACGCCCGAGCCGCTCGCGGTCCTCATCGTCGACGACCACTCGATCTTTCGCTCCGGCCTGCGCGCCGAGCTCGACGCCAGCCTCTCGGTGCTCGGCGAAGCGGCGACCGTCGACGAGGCGATTGACCTCGTGACCCGGCTGCAGCCGCGCGTCGTGCTTCTCGATGTTCACCTACCCGGAGGCCGCGGCGGCGGCGGCGCCGAGGTCATTCGCGAGGCAGCGACGCACGCCCCGCACACCCTCTTTCTCGCACTCAGCGTTTCTGATGCAGCGGATGACGTGGTCAGCGTCATTCGAGCCGGTGCCCGCGGGTACATCACCAAGAGCGCGTCGGGGGCCGAGGTCTCTGATGCTGCCCGCCGGGTGGCTGGCGGTGACGCGGTGTTCTCACCCCGGCTGGCCGGATTCGTGCTCGACGCGTTCGGCGCCGTGGCCGGTGAGACCGCCCAAACCGATGAGGAACTCGACCGGCTCTCGGCCCGTGAGACCGAGGTGATGCGACTGATCGCCCGCGGCTACAGCTATAAAGAGGTCGCAACGACCCTGTTCATTGCAACGAAAACCGTGGAGACACACGTGTCGAACGTGTTGCGCAAACTGCAGCTCTCGAGCCGACACGAACTGACCGCCTGGGCCCTCGAACGCAAACTGCTCTAGGTCAGCTGTCTCTGCGGATCCAGCGGAACGTCACGCGGCTGAGTATGAGCCCGACGACGAGCCAGAGAGCGAGCGCCCCGGCAACCCAAGCGAGATTCCAGACGCCGTTCTGCTCGGCGGCAGCAAAACTATCGGGCAGAAAAACGCTGCGCATGCCCTGCGCCATCCACTTGAGCGGAAACAGGCCGGCCAGGTTCTGCATCCAGTCCGGCAGGGTGCTGAACTGCAGGTAGACCCCCGAGATGAACTGCAGCACGAGCACGATCGGGGCCACAACGGCGGTCGCGCTCTTGCCCGATCGGGGCACGGCAGAAAGCGCGATGCCCAGAAAAGCCGAGGTGATGACGCCGAGCAGAAACACCCAGGCGAACAGCAACCACTTCTCACCGGACGTGGGCAGGTCGATGCCGAGCGCGAATCGAGCGACGAGCAGCAGCAGTCCGGCCTGCAGTATGGCGGTCACGAAGACTTGCCCGATCTTGCCCATGAAGTAGCTGAACGGTGATAACGGGGTGCCGCCGAGACGTTTAAGGGTGCCGTCGCTCTTCTCGCCGGCGATGTCCACCGCCAGGTTCTGCACGCCCGACAGCAGCATGCCGGCGGCGAGCATTCCGGGCAGGTAGTAGGCACCGACGCTCACGCCACCGGTGCCGTCGGGATTCGTGCCCAGGTTGCCACCCACGCTGAAGGCGGCCGTGAAGATGCCGAGCATGATGAAGGGAAACAAGAACGTGAAAAACACGGTGTCGGGGGAACGAAAGTAGATCCGGGTCTCGTACCCGACCCGGCTGGCCCCGCTGAAGAATATGCTCATGTGAGAATATCTCCCGTTCCGTTCGAAACCGAGCTTGGGGCTTTCGGCTGCGTCGGCAGTTTGTCACCACGCACCAGGCCCAGGTAGACATCTTCGAGGCTCGGCCGGATGACCTCAAGGTCGACCGGCTCTCCGCCGGTCTGCGCGATGAGCTCGGCCACCACCGCACCCGGCTCGCTCGTGCGGCGCTCGTGAACCAGGCCGACGGCATCCCGCCAGCGCACGAGCGGAACGCGCGCCTCGGTGCCGCCGATCTCATCGATCGCGCCGATGTCGATGAGTCGGCCGCCAGCGATGACCCCGGCCCGATCGCCAAGTTGCGCGGCCTCGTCGAGGTAGTGCGTCGTAAGCAGAATGGTCGTGCCCTCGGCTTTCAGCCCGCGGATGAGGTTCCAGAACTGATGCCGGGCCTCCGGGTCGAAGCCGGTGGTCGGTTCGTCGAGAAAGAGCAGCTCGGGCCGCCCGATGATGCCGAGCGCGACATCCACTCGGCGTCGCTGCCCACCGGAGAGCTTGCTGATGCGGGTCTTGGCCTTCTCGCGCAGCCCGGCGGCGTCGATGACCTCGTCGACATTGCGGGGGTTCGGATAGAAACCCGCGAAGTGCGTGAGCTGTTCGGTCACCGTCACATTGCCCTGCTCGCCGCTGGTCTGCAACACCATGCCGAGTCGCGCCTTCCAATCGAGACCGCCGTGTCGCGGGTCGACGCCGAGCACGCTCACCTCGCCCGAACTGCGATCGCGATATCCCTCAAGAATCTCAATCGTGGTGCTCTTACCTGCCCCGTTCGGGCCGAGCAGGACGAAGGTCTCACCGGCCGCGATGGAGAAGCTCACACCGTTGACGGCCGCCAGGGTCCCATAGGACTTGCGCAGGTCGCGCACCTGCACCACCGGGTCTAAGAATGTCATGTCACCAGAATCCCACCGCGGGGCCGCCCGCACCACCGGGCAGCCGGCTGATTTATGCATCCACCGGTCGATGGATGCTCCGCAACCCGACTCAAGCCGACTTGCCCCTTTTCTACTCAGAGTCGCCATGTGAACGGGGACTCCGGGTAGAACGGAGACTCTCAGCGAAAGGCGGCTAGGCGAACAGGCGCTGGAGGCGCTTTACGCCCTCAAGCAGGGCGTCGTCGCCGAGGGCGTACGACAGGCGCAGGAACCCGCTCGGGCCGAAGGCCTCGCCGGGAACGGCGGCCACTTCGGCCTGGTCGAGCATCAGGTCGGCCAGTTCGAGAGAGGTTGTCGGGGTGGCCCCGCCCCACTCACGGCCGAGTAGACCCGTCACATCGGGATAGACGTAGAAGGCACCCTGTGGAGTCGGTGTCACGACGCCGGGGATCTTGTTCAACTCCGCAACGATCAGCCTGCGGCGGCGGTCGAAAGCCACCCGCATGGCCTCAGCGGCATCCTGCGGGCCGTTCAGCGCGGCGATTCCGGCGCGTTGCGAGATATTCGACACGTTGGACGAGAGATGCGACTGCAGGTTTGCTGCCGCCTTGATGGCGTCGCCGGGGCCGACCATCCAGCCGAGACGCCAGCCGGTCATGGCATATGTCTTCGCAACGCCGTTCACCAGGATGGTGCGGTCGGCGAGCGCGGGCACGACTTCGACGATAGACACCGCGCGAACGCCGTCATAGGTGAGGTTCTGGTAAATCTCGTCGGAGATGACCCAGAGGCCATTGTCTTCGGCCCACTGGCCGATCGCCCGAGTCTGTTCCGGCGAGTAGACGGCGCCGGTGGGGTTGGACGGTGAGACGAATAGCAGCACCTTGCTGCGCGGGGTGCGTGCAGCTTCAAGCTGCTCGACGGTCACGAGGTAACCCTGGTCGCTGCCGGCGAAGACATCGACCTGCACGCCGCCGGCGAGACGGATCGCCTCGGGGTAGGTGGTCCAATACGGGGTCGGCACGATGACCTCGTCGCCGGGATCGAGCAGGGTCGCGAAGGCCTGGTAGACGGCCTGCTTGCCACCGTTGGTGACGACGACCTGGCTCGGCGAGATCGCGAGCCCGCTGTCGCGCAGCGTCTTGGCCGCGATGGCCTCGCGCAGCTCGGGCAGACCAGCTGCCGGGGTGTACCGATAGTTCTTCGGATCACGCACGGCGGCCAGCGCCGCCTCCACAATGTGCTCGGGCGTCTGAAAGTCGGGTTCCCCCGCCGCGAAGCTGATCACCGCCCGCCCCGCTGCCTGCAGCGCCTTGGCCTTGCCGTCAACCTTGAGGGTTGCCGATTCAGCAATAGAGCCGATCCGAGTAGAAATTCGCTTGAGTTCGTGAGCCACACGTTGAGCTTAGCTACCCGACCAGCGCTCGGGCTAGGGGCGCCCCAGGCTGAGCCGGCGCTCGTGTCAGCCCGTCTGGCGTAGATTCGGTCGCCCCCGGCTGAGCGACGCGACACCCGCGAAAAACGGGTCTTTCGCAGGGATAGAGTGAGAGGGTGTTCACCCGCCTGGTTCATATCTCCCGCCCGGTGCTCTGGGTCAACACCATCGGAACCACCGTCATCGGCATGTGGCTGATCGGGGATTTGTGGCGCTGGGACGTCATTCCCTTGATGCTTTGGGCGACCCTGCCGTTCAACCTACTGATCTACGGCGTGAACGATATCTTCGACCAGGAAACGGACGCCCAGAACGCCCGCAAGGGCGGCCTCGAGGGGGCCCGCATCCTCGGCTCGGAAACCCGCGGTATCGTGCTTGGGGTTGTGCTGACCAACGCACCGTTCGTCGCGTATTTTCTGCTCACGCTGCCGCCGGTGGCGCTCGCCTGGATCGCCGCGTACACGGTGATCTTCATCTTCTACTCGGCACCCCCGCTGCGCTTCAAGGCCCGGCGCTACCTCGACTCGCTCAGTAACGCCGCCTACGCCTTCCCGCTGGTCTTCGTACCCCTCGCCCTCGGCGAGTCGCCGGTCTGGGCGGCGGCTGTCGGGCTGATGGCGTGGAGTGTGGCCAAGCACACCTACGACGCTGTGCAGGACATCGACGAGGACCGCGCCGCCGGAATCCAGACCACCGCCGTTCATCTCGGCGCGCGCGGCGCCACGGTTTGGAGCGGCGTGTGGTGGGTTCTGTCCACCGTGGCTTTCGCGCTGATCAGCTGGCCGGTCGCCTTGGTGAATGCGCTCATCGCTGGCTGGCTGGTGGTGTCGCTGGGACGCAGCCCCACGCCGGCGACGGCCCGCCGCCTGTACCGATACTCGATCGTGTTCCCCTATGTTGCAGGTTCCGTTGCCGGGGCCCAAATTGTGGCAGCCATTTTACTAGGAGCCTATCCATGACCCGAACGCGCACGAACACGACCCCGCAGCGCATCGTCGTGCTCGGCGCGGGTATCGGCGGGCTCACTGCCGCCGCGCTGCTGGCTCGCGCCGGCCATTCGGTGACCGTGCTGGAAGGCTCCGACTGGATCGGCGGCAAGAGCAGGCGCCTCGAGATCGACGGACAGCGCGTGGACACCGGGCCGGCGCTGGTCACTTTTCCCCGGGTCTGGGAGGAACTGCTGGCCCGCTACGACGCACTCGGTGCCCGCAGGCAAGCTCCCCCTGAGGCCGCCGCGGTGGCTGGGGTGACGCTGCAGAGACTGCCCGAAGTGGGCCGGTACTTCTACCGGGGAGAGGAAACCACCCTGCCGGTGCCGGCCGGGCATCCCTGGCACGCGGCCTGGATCCGTTTCGAGCGGGAACACGGCGGCCTCGGTCCCCAACTCACGAGCATGCTCACCGCCGACCCGGCCGACCCGGCGTCGCTGCCGGCCGTACGCAACGTGTTTCGCCTCTACGGCACCCGCCTGACCACGCGCAGCTTTCTAGACGGCCTGAGCTGGATGCCGGACGGCCTGCGTGAGGTCATCGCCATCCACACCCTCAACGCGGGGGTCTCTCCCCGGCATACCCTCGCCCTGTACGCGAGCATGCCGGCCATTATGGCCAGGGACGGCGTGTGGGTTCCGGGCGGCGGCGTGAACGAGTTGCCGCTCGCGTTGCACCGGTTGGCGCTGCACGCCGGCGCGGATGTGAAGACGGGCGAGCCCGTCACATCCGTGTCGAAAGGGCTCGTGACCACGCCGTCGGCGACGTACCTGGCCGACGTGATCGTGAGCGGGCTTGACAGCGCTGTGCTCGATGGACTGCGCGGCGCGTCGCCGGCACGGCCGCGGGCGCGCTCCTGCTCGGGGGTGGCCATCTATGCGGCCCTCGAAACGTTGCTGCCGGAGGGCACGGCCACGCACTCCGTCGTGCTGCCCGACGACCCGGCGGCCCTGCACCGCAGCCTCGCTGGCGGGGTTGTGCCGGAACAAACGATGGCTTTCTTGAACTACTACCGGCCGCACGAGGTCTATCCCAATGACCGGGCCACAGTGGCGGTGCTCCTGACCGCGCCCGCCGACGGCCGCCACTACGATCTCGACAGCCCGTGGGTGGCGCGTGAGGTCGCCCGGATCAGCGCCGTCGTGGGCCTGGACCGGCCGATCAGCGAGCTGTTCCGGGACCACGTCGTGCTCGACCCGCACTACTTCGGCGGCTGGGGTTCGACCGGTGGAGCCCTGTACGGCGCCACCAACCCGCTCTGGCAGAGCGGTCCGTTCCACCGCCCCGGGTACACCAGTTGGGCACGCCCGTGGCTGTGGCAGGTGGGCGCGTCGGTGCACCCCGGCGGCGGTATCCCGGCCGTGCTCGGCGGCGCCATGACCGCTATGCACAAGCTGATCGGCCGTCTCGACGGTCGCTGATCGTGGGAGCTGGCTCGGGCGTGCAAGCGGGGAAAGCCCGACCTGGCAGAGCGGTTGGCACGCGACCAATCGATGAAGACCCACGCATCTCGGAGGTATGCGCTAGAGCGTTCTGTGCCACTCTGCTTGTGCCACTCTGCTTGTGCCACTCTGCTTGTGTCAGTCAGGCAGAGAGGTACGGGGCTCATTCAGAGGGCTGACTCGTCTCAGCTTTACAGTGGCCGGTCCGTGACCTAGACTTATTCACGGTAGTTAAATCTGCGATGTTTTTTTGCGCCTTTTTATCAGTGTTCTCTCTTGGTTGAAAGTGGTATCGGCATGGTGGGTTTGCTTCCATAGGGTGGTGGCTCAATTGGTAGAGCAGCGGTCTCCAAAACCGCAGGTTGCAGGTTCGAGTCCTGTCCGCCCTGCACATCGGTAGAAGTCTGCCGATCATGAGAGGTGTGACAGGTGGCCCGAAAAGTTGTCGACGAACCTAGTGAGGAAGTCGTCGCGAACGCACGAATGGCCCGCGAATCCAATCGCGGTCCTTTCGCTCGGTTGTCCCTGTTTATCAAGCAGGTTTTTGCCGAACTGCGCAAGGTCGTCACCCCGACTCGTAAAGAGCTACTGAGCTATACCGGCGTCGTGCTCGTGTTCGTGATCATCATGATGGCCATCGTGTCGGCATTCGACTGGGTCTTCGGCCTCGCCGTCCTTTATGTGTTCGGAACGCCAGGTTAGAGCGCAGTACCGGCATCCGCTTTGGCGGAACGCCTGCATCACCGGCATGGAAGCACGCCCAGACAACTTGCACACGTAGACAAATTAGGGATTGAGATTTAGTGACTGAGACGAAGCACGACGATGTCGACTGGGCCACTGCCGCCGAGCAGTCCTCCGAGGAAGACGAGGCGCAGGAAGGCAACACCCTCGCCGCCGCCGAAGACTCCGTAGAGGCCGCCGAGCAGGCCGCCCTGCACGTCATCGACGAGAACGACGATGTTGAGGTCAACCTCGACGCCGCACTCGACGCCCTCGCCGAGTCCTCCGATCCCGAAGCTGACGCTGTTGTCGATGATGCCCTCGACATCGATTCGGCCGAAGAGGCCGACGCCTCCGTCGAAGCCGTTGAAGATGAAGACGAGCTCGGTACCGACGAGACCGCTGCTGCTGAAGCGGATGCCGACGTCGAGGTCGACCCCTATGAAACCTTCCGCAAGGAACTGCGCTTTCTGCCGGGCAAGTGGTATGTCATTCACTCCTACGCCGGCTTCGAGCGGCGCGTGAAGTCGAACATTGAGAACCGCAAGCAGTCGATGGCGATGGAAGACTTCATCTACCAGTGCGAAGTTCCCATGGAAGATGTCGTCGAGATCAAGAACGGCCAGCGCAAGATGGTCACCCGCGTGCGCATTCCCGGCTACGTGCTCGTGCGCATGGACCTCGACGAAGACAGCTGGTCGGTTGTTCGCCACACCCCCGGCGTGACCGGCTTCGTCGGCAACGCCCACAACCCGACGCCACTGCGTTTCGAAGAGGCCTTCGGCATGCTCAAGGGACTCGTTGAGATCGTCGAAGCCCCGACCAAGGCTGGCGGCGCTCCCGGAAAGTCGGCACAGCGCGTCATCGCTGCCGAGGTCGACTACGAAATCGGCGAGACCATCACGATCAAGGAAGGCTCGTTTGCGGGCCTGCCCGGCTCGATCAGCGAGATCAAGCCGGAGAGCGGCAAGCTCATCGTGCTCGTGTCCCTGTTCGAGCGTGAGACCCCGGTCGAGCTCAGCTTCGACCAGGTCACCAAGCTCTGACCAGTAGAATAAAGGCCCCGCAAGGGTCATCCACACTGGTTCTACCCAAACCACCGGGGCCCATCCGGGCCACCGGGAGAGCGGCCTCCGGGCTGCTCGCACATCAATACGAAGGACAACACAATGGCACCGAAGAAGAAGGTTACAGGTCTGATCAAGCTTCAGATCAAGGCCGGCGCAGCCAACCCCGCACCGCCCATCGGGCCGGCACTGGGTCAGCACGGCGTAAACATCATGGAATTCTGCAAGGCCTACAATGCAGCGACCGAAGCCCAGCGCGGCAACGTCATCCCCGTCGAGATCACCGTCTACGACGACCGTTCGTTCACGTTCATCCTGAAGACCCCACCCGCAGCGGAGCTCATCAAGAAGGCTGCCGGCGTCGCCAAGGGCAGCGGAACCCCGCACACCGTCAAGGTCGCCAACCTCACCCAGGCCCAGGTTCGCGAGATCGCCGAAACGAAGATGGTTGACCTCAACGCCAACGACGTCGACGCGGCTGCGAAGATCATCGCTGGAACCGCCCGCTCCATGGGCATCACGGTCAGCGCCTGAGCACACCCCGCTTCGGCGCCACACGGCGCCGCGCACCCTTAGCAATTGGTGGAAGAGCCTGCCAGGTTCGCACCACACTCTGAAGTACACACAGGAGATCTAACATGGCAACCAAGTCAAAGGCGTACCGCGCCTCCGCCGCGAAAATCGGCGAAGACAACGTCTTCACCCCCGCCGAGGCCGTGGCCCTGGCCAAGGAGACCGGCTCCGCGAAGTTCAACTCCACGGTTGAGGTCGCCCTCCGCCTCGGAGTCGACCCCCGCAAGGCCGACCAGATGGTTCGTGGAACCGTCATCCTCCCGCACGGCACCGGCCGGACCGCCCGCGTCATCGTCTTCGCGACCGGCCCCGCCGCCGAAGCCGCTATCGCAGCCGGCGCCGACGAGGTTGGTGGCGACGAGCTCATCGAGAAGGTCGCCGCTGGTTACACCTCGTTCGACTCCGCTGTCTCCACCCCCGAGCTCATGGGTAAGGTCGGTCGTCTCGGGAAGGTCCTCGGCCCGCGTGGCCTCATGCCCAACCCGAAGACCGGAACCGTGACGCCTGACGTTGCCAAGGCTGTGTCCGACATCAAGGGTGGAAAGATCGAGTTCCGCGTCGACAAGCACTCCAACGTGCACTTCGTCGTTGGCAAGGCTTCCTTCTCCGTCGAGCAGCTGGGCGAGAACATCTCCGCAGCACTCGAAGAGATCGTTCGCCTCAAGCCGAGCTCGTCCAAGGGCCGTTACATCACGAAGGGCGTCGTCTCGACCACCTTCGGTCCTGGCATCCCGCTCGATGTGAACAGCATCTAGGCATCCGCTCAAAAGAAGCAGGGCTCGTCTTCGGACGGGCCCTGCTTCTTTTGAGGGTGATGGGCTAACGGTCGGGGTGTGCTCGGAGTAGGGCGGCGACCTCGATCGCGTCACCCTCGGGAGCCAGCGACTTGCGGTCGGGCCTCGCAATGACCAGGTAGAGCAGTCCGCTACCCATGACGACGAAGAGGCCGATCAGTACGATGTAGTCGCTGAAGAATTCTCCGCTGGAGCCTGGCACGGCGAGCAGTACCATGGCGAAGATGCCATAGGCCAGGGCGAGCACGTTGACCACGAAGCCGGCACGGCCGAGGCTGAACGGGCCGGCGGGTTTCCAGCCCTTGATGCGCTGGCGCAGGGCGGCCAGCACCACGGACTGGAACGCCACATAGATTCCGATGACGGCGAACGAGGTGATCTGGGTTAGCACCTGGTCGCTGCCCACGTAGATGATTAGACAGAGCAGCACGGGAATCGAGCAGGACACGATGAGTGCGTTGGTCGGCACGGCGGTGCGCGGCGACACCGTGGCCAGCCACGTGTGTCCCGGAACCATGCCGTCGCGAGCGAACGAGAACAGCAAGCGACTGGCCGCGGCCTGCAAGCTGAGCACGCACGACAAGAAGGCGGTGAGGGCGACGACGAGAAAGATCTTGGCGCCGACCGGGCCGAGCGCGGCGTCCAGAATGGCTGGGATCGGGTCCGTGTCGACTCCGTCGACGATGTCCTGCAGGTTCGGTGCGGCCATCACGTATCCGCCGAACGAGAGCAGGGCCGAGATTCCGCCCACAAAGATCGTCAGAATCATGGCGCGGGGTATGCCGCGGGCGGGGTTCTCCACTTCTTCGGCCACATCGCCGCAGGCTTCGAAGCCGTAAAACAGGAACAGCCCGGTCAATGCCGCCCCCAGGAAAGCAGTGGCGTAGCTGCCGTTGCCCTGAACGCCCATCGTGTTGAAGAACACGCTGAACTCCTGGTGGCGCTGAAAGATGAGCAGGTACAGTCCCACCGCCACCACACCGATGAGCTCGGCGGCGAGCCCGATTCTGGCCACCCGTGCGAGCGTCCTGGTGCCCGAGAAGTTGAGGGCGAACGCGACCACGAGAAACGCAATCGAGAGGCCCAGGGCGACTTCCTTGGTGGCCGGGGCGTTGATCAGGCTGGCTAGAAACACGGTGCCGAACTCGGCGACGGCGGTAATGGTGACGAGCATCGCCCAGATGTAGACCCAGGCCGCCATCCACGCGTACCGCTTGCCCCACAGGCGCCGCGTCCACGGGTAGATACCGCCCGCTATCGGGTACTGCGACACGACCTCACCGAACACGAGCGCCACCAGCAATTGCCCGGTGCCCACAATGAACAGCCAGAACAGTGACGGTGGCCCACCCGTGCTCATGGCGAGGGCGAACAGCGAGTACACACCGACGAGCGGCGACAGGTAGGTGAACCCGAGGGCAAAGGTGGCCCACAGCGACATGGACCGGTGGAACGAGTCGTCGTAGCCGAGCACCTTCAGGTGGTCGCCGTCACCGATACCCTTCTTGTTGGAAGCCTCAACGGACATGATGCCCTTTCAATCCGAAAGAAACGCCTCCCACCCGGCGGTACACGTCAATGTGTGAGCCCAACGTAGCGGATGCCGGCACCCAAAGCTATAGAACCGGATGATTACTTCCCAAAGCTTGTCCCGGTTGAATTAGCGGCGTCGGGCCTGATCGAAATCGTCAGCGTACCCCAGCAACAGAAGTGGTCTGCCCCCAGGTCCCAAAGGCCGCCTGAGGCAAGAGGGGAGGCCCTACCGCGTTGATACCGTCAACCATCCGGAATGCAGTCTTTATGTTTGGGACGGGTGGGCGGGGCTCGCGATCACCAGATCGACCCCCGGGCAGGCGGCCCGGTTGTAGCCGGTGAGCGGATGCCCCGGCCCGGCCAGCATGTCTCCCACGGGGCGCGTCGGGTCGGTCGACACCACGATCCGGCCGACGTCGTTGAGCAGCAGCATCGGCCCGTCGGCGGCGAGCAACAGCGGTAGCAGCACCTGTTCCAGGCGCTTGACCGCGACATCGGCTCCCACCACACCCACCATCGGCGCGTCCTCCCCGATGCGCACCGGCATGGTCAGGGTGAAAATATACTCGCAGGTGCAGAGGTGGTCCACGTAGGGCCCGGTGACGTGCGTCTGGTTGGTGGACTGCGGCACCTGGTCCCACTCCAGGGTGCGAAAATTGCGCACGTAGTCGGCATAGGCGCGGGTGGCGAGGTCGAGGCGTGTGGCGGAGCTGCTGCTGCCGAGCAACGGGTTGCCGCCCTGCGGGCCCAGCCACCAGGCGAAGTGGATGTCCCGGCCGCGCACATAGCCGGGTGCGGCGATGAATCCGGCGCCGACGAACAGCGGGCTCGAGTCGGTCAGGGCTGGACGTGCCAACCCTTCGACACGGGCATCGAGGTCGGCCGGCCGCACGGTGGGGTCGCCGCCGGCTAGGTCGTCGCGCCAACCATCGAGCTCGGCGAAGGCGCCCGCGAAGAACGCGCCCACCGCAGCAGCGCAATCGGTCATGGTCTCAGTCATCCCAGGCTCCGCCTCGTTCGATTCTGGCTTTCGCATTCATCAGCCATTCGGCAAGGTTGCGCACCTGCTCGGTTGAGAGCTGCCGCGCCGATGCCGCGTCGTTTGCACGCACAGCCCCGACGATGGCCCGGTTACTCTCCACGAGCGACAGCCGGGCGCGGGCATCGGTCATTCCGAGCAGCAGCAGTGGGCCGAACTCGGCTTGCAGCCGAATGAGCTCCCGCACGAGTCGGGCGGACTGGCTGAGCACGGCCAGCTCCAGATAGAAGCCGCCCGCGCTGGTGCGGGCGCCGGCGATCGTCGTAAACTCAGCATCGCGCAGCCACCGATCGAGGCGGTCGGAGTCGGGTGGGGAGGCGCGCACCGCGGCGCGTTGGGCGCACCCTTCCACGATGGTGGCGAAGTAGACGGCCATGTCGGAGAGGTCGACCTGGGCGAGACCGTGGAGCCGGGCCTGCACGAGGGTGCTGTGCGGGGCATCCGCTTTCATCACGAAACTGCCGCCGCCGCGCCCGCGCCGGGTTTCGACCAGGCCAGCATCGCGCAGCACAGCCAGTCCCTCGCGCACCGTGACCAGGGCCACGCCGAAGCGGCGGGCCAGGTCGGATTCGCTTGGCAGGCGTTCGTCAGGGGCGAGGACGCCGAGAATGATCGCATCGGTGAGGCGGGCAGTTACCTGCTCGGTGCGGCCGGCGTCGACGAGCTGCGCGAATATCGCGTCGCGGGCGCCCGGTCGGTTGTTCGCCTCCATGCGCCCAATCTACAAGGCCGGGCTGCCCAGCCGTTCATTCATTCTCTGCCGCGTACAGGAGCTCGAGGGTGTACGGATGCCGGGGTGAGCCGAAGAGGTCAGTGACCGAAGCATATTCCACAATCGCACCGGCTCGCACAACGGCGACCCGATGGCAGATCAGCGCCGCCACGCTGACTGAGCCGGTCACGATGATCATCGTCAGCTCGCGCTCGCGCTGCAACTGGCGCAGCAGATCGAGAATGTCGGAGCCGTCCGACGCATTCAGGTTGTCCGTCGGGTTGTCGGCCACGATCAGGTTCGCGTTCCCGGCGAGGGCAATGGCAATGTGCACCCGTCGCGCCAGCGTCGCCGATACGTCGCGCGGGTATGCGGTGAACGTGTGTTCGGGCTTGTCGACACCGACTTGGCGCAGCAACTCCAACGAACGCTCGTAGGCCGCCGGTTTCGACATGCCCAACGAGGAACGCAGCGCTGCCGACAGCTGTGTTCCCACAGTAACGGCCGGGTCAAGGCCGCCCAGTGGGGTTCTCGGCAGGTAGGCGACCTGGGCATCTCGCAACCGTGAGACCGAGCGTTGGGGTAGCCCAACGAGTTCGACGCCGTCGAAGAGAATCGATCCGGAACGAATTGTCGCCGGAGCGGGAAGCACGCCGGCGATGCACTGCGCGACTTCGAGCGCGCCGGAGTCGCCGTCGCCGACCAGCCCGATCACCTCACCACGCGTGATCGAGAGGGAGATCCCAGCAACCAGCTGTGGGGTGTCCGCGTGGGCGGCCGCCGTGACGTGCAGGCCCCGTACGTCGAGCAGCGTCGCTGAGCGAAACCAGTGTGACGGCATGGGCGCGGTCGACGTGGCGGCTGCGGACGGCTCGATCTGCTCGTGCGGCTCGGTCATCGAGGCTTCTGCCGAGGGGATTCCTGCGCGCACGGCGCGATTGATACGACGAAACACATCGCGAGCGTCATACATGGCCAGCCCGCATTTCGGTAGGTTGAGAGAGCGGCGACACGTGGGACGAGCCCGGCCGACAGTTTCTGGTGCGTGGTACCGCACAAGGGCAACCCGACCGGCGGCACTTTCGCGTGATATTTATATTAGCGAAAACTATTGCCTACAACGTACCGGTTTGTTTTTCGAGAGCGGATGCGATGATCACGCGACTCGTGCACGTCTCGTGCGCGTTCCGTGGACGTTGCTGAAACAGAACTGCACCACGAAATCAGCCGCAACGGTCGACGGGTCAGCGCGGCGAGTGGGCCTCGAGAAACTCGTACACCTCGGTCTGGTCGACGCCGGGAAAAGTGCCGGTGGGCAGCGCGGCGAGCAGACTCGTGGGGGTGCGCGCGGCCGGCCAGGACTGTCCGGCCCAGCGACCGGCGAGGTTGTCGGGCGCGCGGCGGCAACAGGATTCGTCGGGGCAGAGTGAGACGGCCCGGTTCGCGGTCTCCCTACCCCGAAACCATTTCACGTGCGCGAACGGCACACCCACGCTCACCGAATACTCGCCCTCCTTGGCCTTCTCGATGCGGGAAGTGCACCAGAAACTTCCGGCTGGCATGTCGGTGTACTGGTACCAGGCGCTGAAACGGTCCTCGACGTCGAATACGGTGCGGGCCGTCCAGCTGCGGCAGACCGTGGTGCCCTCCACCGCGCCGAGCGCGTCGCTGGGAAAACGCACATTGTCGTTTTCATACGCCTTGATGATCGTGCCGGACTCGTGCACCTTCATGAAGTGCACGGGGATGTCCAGCCGGGCCGTGGCGAGGTTGGTGAAGCGGTGCGCGGCCGTCTCGTACGAGACCGCGAACGCGTCGCGGAGGTCCTCCATCGAGATGCGTCGCAGGGTCTTCGCCTCGGTCAGCATGCGCACTGCGTCACGTTCCGGCAACAGAATTGCTGCGGTCAGATAATTGGTTTCCACGCGCTGGCGCAGAAATTCGGCGTAATTTTTGGGCTCCTCGTGCGCGCAGAGGTGGCTTGCGAATGCTTGCACGATCGGCGAGCGGGAATCCCGCGACGCCGATCGCTCGGTCGGCAGGTAGATGCGCCCGTTGCGTTTGTCGGTGACCGATCGGGTGGAGTGCGGCAAGTCGTTCACGTAGTGCAGCGAGAAACCCAGGTGGGTGGCCATGTCGGCGACGAGCTGTTGTGACACCGGGCCACCGGAGTGCCCGACCGCGGTGAGCAGTTCGAGGGCCTGCGCCTCCAACTCGGGAAAGTAGTTGTCTTGTTGGCGCATGATCTGGCGCAGGGCAGAATTTGCCCGGCGGGCCTCTTCCGGGGTGGCCGCGCGTTCCCGGTTGAGTCGGTCGATTTCGTTGTGCAGGCTCAGGATGGTCTGCAGGGTTTCGTCGCTCTGGCCCTTGCTCACCCGGATGCGGGGAAGGCCGAGGGCCTGAAACACCGGTCCGCGCTGGGCACGTTCAACCGAGATTTCCAGGGCGGCCCGCTCGGAGGGAGCATCCGTTCTCATCAGTTCCTCGACGGTGGTGCCGAGCGCGAGCGCGATCGTGCGCAGCATCGACAGGCGTGGTTCGCGTTTGCCGTTCTCCATCATCGATACCTGCGAGGGCGCGCGGTCGATTGCAGCGGCGAGGGCATCGAGGGTCATGCGCCGCGCGGTGCGCAGCTCCCGGATGCGACGCCCCAGAGTGAGTGCGTCGAGCTCGGGCTCATCGGCAGCGAGGGTGGACAGTGCGGCAAGGGCTTCAGCGGGAACCATAGGCTCAGTGTCACACGTTTGAAAAGTTTCCACAATCAGAAGAATGGGATTTATTCTGCTTCCGGATTGTGGTTTTGCCGGCACGGACCGGGCAGAGTAGAAGCACAGGCAAGCACCGACTGTCGAATGACGATCGTATCCACCCTCGCGCTCGTCGGCAGACCGAATGAGATCAGCTCTACCCCCTCCGCCTGAGATCGGGCGAACCGCTCCGTGCGGGTCACCCCCTGTCGGTACCATCAACTTTCGCAAGGAGCCAGACCATGAATACCCCGAATCCGACCATCGATCAGCCGGTCGCCTCCGTGCCGACCAACACCGAAACCGTGAAAGCGACCACCGGAAGCTTCGCCACCATTCGCCCGCACCTCGAGGTCACCGGACCGCTCGGCGATCGCTACGACGAGATCCTCACGCCCGACGCCCTCGAATTTCTCGCCGAACTGCACGAGCGTTTCGCCGGCACCCGGCACGACCTGCTCGCTGCCCGGCTGCAGACACGAGTGGATGCCGCTAACGGTCGCGACCCCAAATTTCTCAGCGTTACCGAGAGCATCCGTCTCGATCCCACGTGGAGTGTTGCGGGAGCCGGACCGGGCCTGGAGGATCGCCGGGTGGAGATCACCGGTCCGACCGACCGCAAGATGGCCATCAACGCGCTCAACTCGAGCGCCAAGGTGTGGCTCGCCGACCAGGAAGACGCCACGAGCCCGACCTGGACCAACGTGATCGAGGGCCAGCTGACCCTGTTCGACCAGGTGCGCGGCCAGCTCAGCTTCACGAGCCCCGAGGGCAAGAAGTACGAGATCACGAACGAGTCGACGCCGACCATCGTGGTGCGTCCGCGCGGCTGGCACCTCGTCGAAAAGCACATCACGTTCATCGACCGCGCCAACCGCCGCATGAAGTCTTCGGGCAGCCTGATCGACTTCGGCCTGTACTTCTTCCACAACGCGCAGAAGCTCATCGAAAACGGCACCGGCCCGTACTTCTACCTGGCCAAGCTCGAGAGCCATAAAGAGTCACGGCTGTGGAACGACATCTTTACCTACGCCGAAGAGCGTCTGGGCATCGAATACGGCACGATCCGTGCCACGGTACTGATCGAGACGATCCAGGCCGGCTTTGAGATGGAAGAAATTCTCTACGAACTGCGCGACCACTGCGCCGGCCTCAACGCGGGACGCTGGGACTACATCTTCAGCATCATCAAGACGTTCCGTGCCCGCGGCAGCCGTTTCGTTTTTCCCGACCGCAAGCAGATCACCATGACGGTGCCGTTCATGCGTGCCTACACGGAACTGCTCGTCGCCACCTGTCACCGTCGCGGAGCCTTCGCCATCGGCGGCATGAGCGCCTTCATCCCCAACCGCCGCGACCCGGCGGTCACCGAGCAGGCGCTCGCCCAGGTTGCGGCCGACAAAAGGCGTGAGGCCACCGACGGCTTCGACGGTTCCTGGGTCGCGCACCCCGACCTGATCCCGACCGCGCAGGCCGAGTTCGACAAGGTGCTCGGCGATCGGCCGAATCAACTCGAGCGCACCCGTCCCGAGGTGAGTGTGACCGCCGCCGAATTGCTCGACGTCGCTTCCGTCGGCGGTCAGATCACCGAGGCCGGCGTACGCGGCAACGTGCTCATCTCCCTGCGCTACATCGAGTCCTGGCTGCGCGGCGTGGGCGCGGCGGCGATCGACAACCTGATGGAGGACGCCGCCACCGCGGAGATCTCCCGTTCGCAGCTCTGGCAGTGGATCCACGAGAACTCGGTCACCGCGGAGGGACGCCGGATTGACTCCGACTGGGTCGAAGAGGTGCTCGACGAGGTCGTCGACGGCCTCGAACGCACGCCCACCGACCGCTTCGACGACGCCCTCACGGTACTGCGCACCTCGGCTCTCGAGCCAGAGTTCCCGACCTTCCTCACTGTCGGCGCGTACGCCCGCTTCTTCTAAATGGTCTGCTAGTTCCGCGAGAGCGGGCACACGGTTGTTTCCGCCCCGGCGTCATCACAGGGGCGATCCAACTGTTTGCCCGTTCTTTCGTGTCGGGTGTTCAGCGTCGGATGTTTAGTGTCAAACGGTCGTGTTTTTGACTCGTTCGTAGGCGGCCAGGGCGGCGCGGCGAGTCTCGCCCAGGTCCACGAGTCGCGCGGGGTAGGCATCCGTGCCGTACTCGGGTACGTTCTCGCGAATGTACTGCTCCTGGGGGTCGAACTTGGCAGCCTGCAGCTCGGGATTGAACACGCGAAAGTAGGGCGCAGCATCCGCCCCGCTGCCCGCGACCCACTGCCAGCCGAAGGGGTTGCTGGCCGGGTCGGCGTCGACGAGCGTGTCCCAGAACCAACGTTCACCCTCACGCCAGTCGATCAGCAGGTTCTTGATCAGAAACGATGCGGCGACCATGCGCACCCGATTGTGCATGCTGCCGGTGCGCCACAGCTCACGCATTCCAGCGTCGACGAGTGCGAAGCCGGTGCGCCCGTGTTGCCAGGCCTTGAGGGCCTGCGGGTCGAGCTCAGGCCAGGGGAACGCGTCGAAGGCCGGGCGCAGGTTCGCGGTGGCCAGATCGGGCGCGTGAAAGAGCACGTGGTAGGCGAACTCACGCCAGCCGAGTTCGGTGAGAAAGCGGATGCCGCTGGCCGCGGCCGATCCGGACGCCCCGCGTTGCACCTTCTGAGTGGCGTGCCAGACCTGGTACGGACTGATCTCGCCCCAGCGCAGGTGCGGAGACAGCCGTGACGTGACATTCCGGGCCGGTTCGTCGCGCCGGGAGGCGTAGTCGGACAATGACGTGGCGAGAAAACGGTCGAGCGCTGCCTGCGCAGCGATTTCGCCGGGGGTCCAGTTCTCACGCAGACCGGCGGCCCGGTCCGGCGCGGTCGGGGAGAGCGCCCAGGTGTCGAGCTCGTCAGAATTGACAACGCCGTCCCAGGGCGCGATGGCGGTGGGCGCGGGCACGGGTGGCCGGGGCGGGGCGGCCGCCAGGCAGGATCGCCAGAACGGTGTGAACACCGAGTACGGGCCGCCCTGCCCGGTTTGGATGGTCCACGGTTCAAACAGGAGCGACCCGGCGAAGCTGTGTGCGTCGATTCCGCGAGCCTGCATTGCGGACTTGATGCGCGTGTCGACGGCACGCTCAGCGGCGCCGTACCGGCGATTCCAGACGACGGCGGCGGCATCCGTCTCATGGACCAGCTCGTCGATGACCCGGTCGGCGGGGCCGCGTCGCAGTACCAGCCGAGACCCGAGCAACTCAAGCGAGGTGGCGAGCGACCGCAGGCTCTGGTCGAGCCACCACCGTGCCGCAGCTCCGAGGGGGCGGATACCGGCAGATTCCTCGTCGAGCACGTACACCGCGACGATCGGCCGGTTCAGCTCGAGCGCCGCGTGCAGGGCGGGATGGTCGCCGAGACGCAGGTCGTCACGAAACCAGACGACGGCGGGCTGGTGGCCGGGCGGGTTGCTCATCGTGGTGCATCCGCTTTGAGGTGCGGTGATCTGGCGCTCATACGATTTCCCCTCGTTTCGGTCCAGTCTGGTGCACGCATTCAAATAGACCAATTCTGAAGTAGAAAGGTCGGTCTAGTTGTCAGGGTGATTTTGTTTGCGAATGTCAGAACAGGCTACTTGCTCTATTCATACCCGGTGTATCTGCGGATTCCGTCGCAAAACATGCACATGAGTGTCAAGTCTGGCAATTCGGCCGAAATGCAGCCGTGCCCTTTTCTGGGGGGCTTGCTGGGACAGACAAATCTGTCTGTACCAGCCGGCATTCGTAATGCGGATGGAGATGCAGCCCCTGCGAAGTTCTTATTTCAGAGCGCAGCCCGACCCACACAGATCTGCCAGCCGAAATACGGCCTGCGATGGACGACATCCAAAGACCGCTGTCTCGATAGGGACTTTTCATGAACAAGCTCATTGTTGGTGCAATCGCTGGTGCAATCGCTGGTGCAATCGCTGGTACTGCAGGCCTCACGCTTCTTCCGGGCGACGCCGGAACATTTGCGCTGTGGAATTCGGCCGCTGCCGTGACCGGCGGCGTGGGTATCTTCGTACCCCAAGGCACCGCTGGTAAATCGCTCGGTCTGCAAACCTGCAACTCGACGGCAGCGCTGCAACAATTCACACTGACGGCGCTTTACTGGCGGCGCTTCACTGACGGCGCTTTCCTGACCGTGATTGGCTGGAAAACGGCCACGCGCCAGGGGGCGCCCGCCTTCGTCGTGGGTGCGGTGCTCGTAGTGTCCTTGGGCGGCCCCGGCCGGGGCCGCCCCGCAGGAAGTCCTCGTTTTCAGCACCCGAGACGACGCGATCGTCTCTGCCGCACACCAGCGCCGAGAACGCCGGCCTGGCTCTGCTGTGGGCGGGGCTGCTGGTTGGCGGTGGACTGTGGCTCGTGTCGACTGTGGCTCGTGTCGACTGTGGCTCGTGTCGACCCGGCGCTCTCGCCTGCACCGACGGTCATGACGGCGTCGCTTGGCGCTGACCCGGCCACGCCGGAGGTGCCGACGGTCAAAAAAGTGTCTGTTGCACTACATCGGACTCGCGGTGAGCGCTGCCATCCTCTCGCTGGTTCTCCCGCTGGTTCACCCGCTGGTTCTCGCGCTGGCCGCCATCGTGATTGGCGTCCCCGAGGTCACCGGAGCCATTCCACTGACCGTGTTGACAAGATCGATGAAGCCGCGCCGACTGCCGGGAACACTGAGTGTGGTGGGGCCGGTGAACCCCGATGTTCTCGTGATCGGAGACGTCGCCACCGGCCAAACACCCGGGCCAGCCCGGAGTGATCACTCACCGCATCGTCGCTGTCTTGTCGAACCTGATGGCACTCGGTCGTTTCAATTCCGAGGGGACAACAACACCAGGCCCGACGCCGATCTGGTTCTGCCCGCACAGATTCAGGGCAAGCCCGAGTCCTTGGTGACCTACCTCGGCTATCTCAACAACTTCGTGAACGGAGCGAACAAGGCTTGGATCATTCCGATCGCGCCGACTGCGTTGTTCGCTTACGCCACTTGCCTGTTCGTGAGCGGGCTCGCTGTTGCGGTTCGGACGCGCAGGTTAGGCCGGGCACCGTGGCACCGGGCCGGTCGCTGGGTCCACGGGGCTAGCCAGCGACGCCCAGCACGATCTTGCCTCGGGTGTGGCCTTCTTCGAGCAGACGATGGGCGGCGGCGCCCTCGTCGAGTTCGAAGATCTGGTCGACGTGCACGCGGACCGCGCCCGAATTGACAAGTGTCGTGATCTGGTCGAGGGCACGCGCATCAGGCGCAACCTTGAAACCGGTCGCCCGGATGCCCACGGCCGCGGCTTCCTCCTGCAGGGTCGGCCAGCTTCCGGTCGGCACGTTGACGAGCAGCCCGCCCGGGCACAGCACTCGGAGCGACCGGCTGCCGGTGTTGTCGTGCACGTTCCCGATCAGGTCCATCACGGAGTCGAGGCCCGTCAGGACGTCTTCGAAGCGCTGCGTGGTGTAGTCGATGACCTCGTCGGCGCCCAGTTCGCGCAGAAAATCAAGGTTTGCCGGCGATCCCGTTGCGGTGACGTGCGCCCCGCGTGCGTGGGCGAACTGTACCGCGAGATGACCGACGCCGCCGCTGCCGGCGTGGATGAGCATCCGGTGGCCCGGTGTGACCTGGGCCAGGTCGACCATTCCCCACGCGGTGAGTGCGGCAACCGGCAGGGCGGCCGCTTCGTAGTGGCTGAGCTTGTTCGGTTTGCGCGCGACGCTCAGGCTCGACACTGTCACGTACTGCGCGTAGCTGCCGCCGGTGCGGGGAACGCGGGCCATGCCGTAGACATCGTCGCCCGGCTGCAGGGGGAAGGCCTCGTAGGGTGCGCGCACGACCACACCGCTGAAATCATTGCCCAGAATGGCCGGGTAGCTCTCGATGGCGGCCGAGACGCCCCTGCCCGCGCGCGTCTTGGCGTCGATCGGGTTGATGCCTGCAGCCACGACCCGCACAATAAGTTCGTCGAACAGCTGCAGGGGCAACGGAACCTGCTCAATGTGCAGCTCATCGGGTGCCCCGGTGCGGTTGATGACGAGGGCGCGCATGGTGCTCGGCAGTTCGAGAGTCATGACCCCATTCTGTCGCGTCCCTGATCCCAGCCAGACGCTGATTCGTGGCGTCGCGCGGTGTTTCTCGGTGTTTCCTGATGGCGAATTCAGCAAATTTGGCTGCAGCCTCGTGACGGCGGGGCGGATTTGAGCGACCGGTGCCCCTCTGCGCCCGGGAATCTCCGGAATTAGCCACGAGACTATCGCCGAAGCCGAAGCCGAAGCCGAAGCCGAAGCCGAAGCCGAAGCCGAAGGAGCGGGTAGCGGATACCTAACGCTGGTTTTTGCGATTGAGCAGGTCGATCAGATCGTTTGCGAAACCGATCAGGATGGCGATCTGATCTTCGTCGCGCTCGATCCACCGAAACTGGGGAACCGGGTCGACCGGCACGAAATCGAGGTGCTGCTCCCAGACCAACAGGGTCCGGTCGGCGCCGAGCACGTACTGCTGCCACCAGACCTGTCGCAGGTAGTTGCGTGGGATGCTGCGCCACGCCTTGCTTGTGGTCTTGATCTCGGCCAGATGCAGCTCGCCATTGGCGGCGACGCCCACACCGTCGGGTGTCGCTAAGTGCCGGTCGTGCGTTGCCGAACGGTACAGGTTGGTGCTCGGCTCGATGCCATAGTTTTGAAGAACCCAGGCCGCGATGACCGGTTCTCGCGCGCGTCCGTGGTCGGTGAAACTGTTGCCGGTGAAGCTCGTGCCGTGCATCTTGTCGTGCGCGGCGTTGGCGACCGATTTGGCGGTCGCGAGCTTGGCGACATCCGTTGCAGTGATGCCCTGTTTGCGGGCCCGATGCCACGCCACCTGATCGGTCGAATCGGCGACGACGCGCAGCGTATGCGGTGCCTGTGCCGGCGGGAGAACGGATGCCGCGGGGTACGCCGAGTGCTGGTCCAAGTCGAAGAGGGACAGCGTGGAATTCGGCATCTCTCTATTGTGTGCCCGCACGACCGGTCGGCGGGCCACCGCCACGCGTGCTGCAGGCGTGCGCGGCCCAATGACGCTGGGAATCGTTATCGCGAAGAGACCTGGGTTCGCCAGCCTGAGAGAACGGCCATCCATGGGGAAAGTCATGTCGCGTCTCGCACACTCCGCTCGTGCAGCTCGTCGCCGACGTCGACTGCCAGGCACCCAACCTCCACTACGGGAACGCCGCTCAGCTCGGCGCTCCGCTTCGAACGGATGTGACCACCACGCACCCCGACACCCCGATCACGGTCGAACTCGACGGCTGCCAGCCAGTGTTCCTGCCCGGCAGTCACGCGCTCGTGCCGGCGCCGGCGCTCCTGGCCGCGCTGGTCGCCTGACGCTGGCCGGCCACAGCAGCCCGAGGGCATTCTCATAGCGCGTTCATAGACAACTACCGGATACTCACCAGAATGAGCACACGTGCGAGCACCCAAACCGGCCACGGCCCGCGACTGACCAAAGCCGATGGCAGCGCAATCCGGGTGTTGGTCGTCGACGACGAACCCACCCTCACCGATCTGCTCTCCATGGCCCTGCGCTACGAAGGCTGGGAGGTGCGCACCGCCGGCGAGGGCCGTCAGGCGCTCACCATCGCCCGCGAATTCCGGCCCGACGCCATCGTGCTCGATATTATGTTGCCCGACATCAACGGCCTCCAGGTGCTGCAGCGGGTGCGCGCCGACGGCTACGAGACTCCCGTGCTCTTTCTCACCGCCAAGGACTCGCTCGAAGACCGCATCGCGGGGCTCACCGCCGGCGGCGACGACTACGTCACCAAACCGTTCAGCCTCGAAGAGGTCGTCGCCCGGCTGCGCGGCCTCATTCGCCGCTCCACCCTCGCCGTGGCCGACTCGACCGACCCGCGCATCACCGTCGGCGATCTCACCCTCGACGAAGACAGCTACGAGGTCTTTCGCGACGGCGCAGCCATCGAACTGACCGCGACCGAGTTCGAACTGCTGCGCTTTCTCATGCGCAACCCGCGCCGGGTGCTCAGCAAGGCCCAGATTCTCGACCGGGTCTGGAGCTACGACTTCGGCGGCAAGTCGAGTGTCGTCGAGATCTACATCTCGTACCTGCGCAAGAAGATCGATGCCGGCCGGGAGCCGATGATCCACACGGTGCGCGGCGCCGGGTACATGCTGAAAACTGCCTGATGGCAGGACGTTCACCGCATCGGATGCGGCGCCGCCGCGGCCGTCCGCGCTCGCCGTGGACCCTGCAGCGGCGTCTCGTGCTCACCGTCGTCGGGCTGCTCGCCCTCGTGAGCGTCACGATCGGCGTGGTGAGCGTGGTCATTTTGAGCGCCTCCCTGGTTGACCGCCTCGACGAGCAACTCGCCTCGGCCGTCGACCGATCCGGTGCCGTGCTGGGCGGCGGCGGCGGCGACAACGATGGCGACCGCCCCGGCGACAGCCCCGGCAGTACCTACTTTGGTGCTGCGACGGCCGACAGCATCCTCAGCGGCCCCGCCCAGCCGCCGGGGCTGCTCGCCCTCGTCTATGACGGGTCAAGCATCACGACCGGCTACACCGACGACCAGAGCGGGGCGATCGAAGAACTCTCGGCCCAGCAGATGCAGCAGCTCGCCGATCACGTCAACCAGTCGGCTGCGGTCACGGTGGACCTTGGCGGTGAGCTCGGCGAGTACCGGGTGCAGGCCGAAACCTCCCGCACCGGTACCCTCTACCTGGTCGGGCTGCCACTGTCGGGCGTCGCGGCCACAGCCGCCCAGCTCGCCCTGATCATCACCTTCGTCTCGCTCGCCGGGCTTATCGTGGTCGCCATCATCGCGGCCTGGGTGGTGCGGCTCGCCCTGCGCCCGCTGCAACGCGTGACCGCGACCGCCACCCGCGTCGCGCAACTGCCACTCGACCGCGGCGAGGTCTCGCTCGACGATCGGGTTCCGGCCGACGATACCGATCCGCGCACCGAGGTGGGCCGGGTCGGCGCCGCGCTGAACCGCATGCTCGACCACGTCGACCTCGCCCTGGAGTCCCGGCAAGCCAGCGAGCGCAAGGTGCGCCAGTTCGTCGCCGACGCGAGCCACGAATTGCGCACCCCGCTCGCCTCCATTCGTGGCTATTCCGAACTCACCCGGCGCAGCGGCCAAGGGCTGCCGCCCGACGCGATGCACGCCCTCGGCCGCATCGAATCCGAGTCGGTGCGCATGACCGGCCTGGTTGAAGACCTGCTGCTGCTCGCCCGCCTCGACGAGGGCCGCGAACTCGAAATGGAACCCGTCGACCTCACCATGTTGCTCGTCGACGCCGTCAGCGACGCTCATGCGGCCGGACGTGATCATGTCTGGAACCTCGAACTGCCCGACGAACCGATCGAGGCAATCGGCGACGAACCGCGCCTTCGCCAGGTCCTTACGAACCTGCTCGCCAACGCGCGGGTGCACACGGATGCCGGCAGCACCGTGGTCGTTCACCTTTCCGCCGTCGGCGACCGGGCCGTCGTGACGGTCACCGACAACGGTCCGGGCATTCCCGCAGACCTCCGGAGCACCCTGTTCGAACGGTTCGCGCGGGGCGACAGCTCGCGTTTTCGCGGAACCGGCAGCACGGGCCTCGGCCTCGCGATCGTGGCCGCGGTCGTCGCCGCGCACCACGGCGAGGTCACGGTCGACAGTGAACCCGGTCGCACGCACTTTCGCGTGGCGCTGCCGCTCGCCGCGCCGTAGACGCACTGGCTAGTCGGGCTCGTTGAGTCGTTCCAGCAGGGTGGCGAACTGGTCGAGTTCGGCGGCCGTCCACCGGCCGAGCCGCCGGTGTACGAGGGCCGTGCGATTGCGGCGAACCTCGGCGAGCTTCTCTTGGGCGAGCGGCGTCAGGGCGAGAAACCGAGCGCGCCCGTCGCTCGGATCGACCCGGGTCTCCACGAGTCCGAGCGCGCAGAGCAGCTTGGCCTGGCGGCTGATCATGCTGCGATCCACCGCGAGGACATCGGCGACAACGCTCGCATGCGATTCGCCTCGTCGCGCCAGCACGCGGAGCAGCGCGAGTCCGAACGGCTCGAGCGTGGGGTCGATCCCGGCCGCGGTCGATCGGGTGCTGGCCCGAATTTTAGCCGCGAGCATGGCCATCTGGGCCTCGACGCGGGTGAGCTCGGGGCTGTCTTCATCCACCAGGGGCGGCGGGGCGGTCTCACTCATTGCGCTCGGTCCGGGTCGATGGGGCTTGTTGGCTGGAGGGTCGGACTCTGCGAATTGACTGCGTTTTCTGGGCCAGTCCCACCGGCTGCGGGCCAGCGGATGCCGCGCTCACGTCGATCAGAATATCCTCCACGTCTTCGACCTCCCGTTGAAATGCCGACTCCGACGATGATTCCGACTCGACGGCCGCAAAGCGGGCCCGATCGATGCCGGTCTCCGTGCCGAGCGGATGATTCGGCAGGAGCGACACTGTGAGCAGGGTCACGAGGGCCAGCGGTGCGCTGATCAGAAAGATCGTGCCGACTCCGGAACCGTAGGCCGTTTCCACGATGATGCGCAGCACGTCGGGCAGAAGAGTGACCTGCGGAATGACGCCGTCGCCGAGCAGCCGGCCGGCATCCGCTTGATGGGTCGGGCTGAGGTGGCCGACGCTGTTCGTGATCTGCGTCGCGACGACACTTCCGAGTATCGACCCCATCACCGAGACGCCGATCGCACCACCCAGGCTGCGGAAGAAGGTCACCGAGCTCGTGGCCACGCCGAGGTGCCTCACCTCAATGGTGTTCTGCACGACCAGAACGAGGTTCTGCATGACCATGCCCACGCCGGCGCCGAGAATGAACATGTACACGCCAACGAAGACGAGGCTCGTGTGTACATCGAGGGTGCCGAGCAGGGTCGTGCCGACGAGCATGAGCACCGAACCGGACACCATGATCGACTTCCAGGTTCCGCGCCGACTGATCACGGTGCCGAACAGAGTTGACGAGATCAGCAAGCCGCCCATCATCGGGATCGTGAGCAGGCCTGACTGGGTGGGCGTGGCGCCACGGGCGAGTTGCATGTACTGGCTGAGAAAGACCGAGGTGCCGAACAACGAGACGCCGACCGCGAGGCTCGCGACGGTCGCGAGGCTGAAGGTGCGGTTGCGAAACAGGCTGAGTGGAATGATCGGCTCCGGGGCACGAAACTCGACGATGACCGCCGCGATGAGCACAACGACGGCGCCGATCACCATGGCGAACGAGGTCAGCGACAGCCACTCGAACTGCGAACCGGCCAGGGTCACCCAGATCAGCAGCAGCGAGACGCCACTCGTGATGAGCGCGGCGCCGAGGTAATCAATGCTCACGACCCGCTTCACCCGGAGCGGCAGGTGCAGAGTGCGCTGCAGCAGCACGATCGCGACGATCGCCACGGGGAGGGCGATGAAGAAATTCCAGCGCCAGCCGAAGGTGTCCGTCACGACGCCGCCGAGCAGCGGGCCGCCGATGGTGCCGAGGGCCATGACCGCGCCAAACAGGCCGGCGTACCGGCCGCGCTCCCGGGGGCTGATGATGTCGGCCATGATGATCTGGCTCAGGGCCACGAGACCGCCGGCGCCGAGGCCCTGCAGCACCCGGAACGCGATGAGCGTGCCCGCATCCTGCGACAAGCCGGCGAGTGCACTGCCGATTACGAACACGGCGAGGGCCAGCTGAATGAGCAGCTTGCGATTGAACAGGTCGGCGAACTTGCCCCAGATCGGCGTGCTGACCGTCGTGGCCAGCAGCGTCGCCGTGACAACCCAGGTGTAGGCGGACTGCGAGCCCTTGAGATCACTGAGAATGAGCGGTAGCGACGTGCTCACGACGGTGTTGGCCAGAATCGACACGAACATGCCCAGCAGCAGGCCCGACAGGGCTTCGAGTACGTGCCGATGCGTCATCGAGCCCGCGGTGACCGGTTCTCGAACTGTGCGGCTGGCGCGGCTCATGCGACTCCTCAGTGATTGACAGCTATCAACGATAATCGAGTAGTTGATGAATGTCAACCACCTTGAGCTGCCGATGAGCTGATGCCGCCGCCCTGCGATTTGCACGCGTCTGAAACCTGCCGTACAGTTACTCTCAGCCACAGACCGCCGGTTGCTGCGCCATGTCGAAAGACACACGTGCAGACGAAGGTTCATTCACGTGAACGGCCCGCGCAGGTGTTCGAAGTTCAGTTACAGTCTTTTTGGATTGTTCCCCAAGCTCCGGCGCCCTGCGCTGGAGCTTTTTTCATGTCTGCGCCCCGGGCTACCCGGCACATGATTATTAATGAGGAGCACCATGGCGAACAAGGAAGCAACGGTCGCCGAGCTTGCGGAGAAATTCGAAAGCTCGACCGCCGTTCTGCTCACCGAGTACCGCGGTCTCACTGTTGCGCAGCTCAAGAGCCTGCGCAAGTCCATCAGTGAGGACGCCACGTACGCCGTGGTAAAGAACACGCTCACCAAGATTGCGGCCAACAAGGCCGGCATCACCTCGTTCGACGAGGAACTTGTCGGTCCGTCCGCTATCGCCTTCGTGCACGGAGACCCCGTCGCCGTCGCGAAGACCCTGCGTGCCTTTACCAAGGCAAACCCTCTCCTGGTGGTAAAGGGCGGTTACTTTGACGGTAACCCGCTCACCGCAGCGGAGGTTGGCAAACTTGCCGACCTCGAGTCCCGCGAGGTGCTGCTGGCCAAGCTGGCCGGCGCCTTCAAGGCATCGCTGTTCGGAGCCGCTTATCTCTTCCAGGCACCGCTGTCGAAGGCTGTTCGCACCATCGACGCGCTGCGTGAGAAGCAGGAGTCCGCGAACTAGGCACCTGCCTGGTCCCCGCGGTTTACGAATTTTTAAGAAACTAGAAGGAGTACATCATGGCAAAGCTTTCCACTGAAGACCTGCTCGAGCAGTTCAAGGGCCTGACCCTCATCGAGCTCTCCGAGTTCGTCAAGGCGTTCGAGGAGACCTTCGAGGTCACCGCTGCCGCTCCCGTGGCCGCTGCCGGAGCCGCTGGCCCCGCCGCCGCTGTTGAAGAGGTTGAAGAGCAGACCGCGTTCGACGTCATCCTTGACGCCGTTGGCGACAAGAAGATCCAGGTCATCAAGGTCGTGCGCGAGCTCACCAGCCTGGGCCTCGGCGAGGCCAAGGCCGTTGTCGATGGCGCGCCGAAGGCCGTCCTCGAGGGCGTTGCCAAGGACGCTGCCGACAAGGCCAAGGCTTCCCTCGAAGAGGCCGGCGCCACCGTTACCCTCAAGTAGTCTGAGCCCCGCGAGGGGCTCTGATTGAGGCGTAGCCGGTCGGCTCCTGAGCCGACCGTGTGCGCAAGGGGCGTCGTTTCCGCAGGGAATCGGCGCCCCTTTTCTTGTTGACTGGTTAAGACGAGCGACCCCGCGGGGCGCTCGTGGACGACCGAATGATCAGGGTGGTCGGCAGGACCAGCGAACCCGCTCGGCTCTCCGGGCCACCCACCTCGGAACGCGTGCTCGCGCGGAAACTCGTTTCGCCACGGGCTGCAAGTTCGGCGAGGAGGGTGCGCACGGCGCGTTCTCCCTGCGCCCGCGGGTGCTGCGCCAGGGTGGTGAGACGAAACATCTCGGCGTGCGGATGACCGTCGATGCCAATCACGCTGAGCTCTGTGGGAACACTGATCCCCAATTCTCTCGCGGCCAGAATCAGCCCGAAGGCAATCTCATCGCTCGCGGCGAAGATGGCCGTGGGTCGACGCCGCGGGTCTCCGAGCACGGCCAGGCCGCGGGCATAACCGCCGGGCATCGTGAATTCGCAGGCGTAGAAGCGTCCACTCACCGGGACGCCGACGGCCAGCATCGCATTGTGAAACCCCCGCAGGCGATTGCTGTGCACCTGAAAATCCATTTCGTCCGCCTGGCTGCCGCCCACGTGCACGATGTCGTGGTGCCCCAGGCTGAGCAGGTGCTCGGTCGCCAGCCGGGCCGCGGCTACGTCATCGATCTCGATCGTCGGAACGCCCCGGATCGGCCCGCCGATGCCGACCAGCGGGCGGCCGAGCCGGTGCAGGTGGTCGACTTCCTGTTCGCTCAGGGCGACGCCGACAGAGATGATGCCGTCGAATCGCTTGCGCGCCAAAAAGAAGTCGAAGACCCGGTCGCGTTCGGGGGACTCCGGCGGCAAGTTGTAGAGGGTCATGTCGTAACCCTGCGCGAGCAGTGCCCGTTCCAGGCTTTCGAGCACCTCGCCGAAGAACCACCGGCTGATGAAGGGGATGATCACGCCAACACTTTGGGTGCGTCCGGTCACCAGACTCGCCGCATTGGGTGAAGCGACGTAGCCAATTTCGCGTGCAGCCGCGACGACCTTTTCGCGAGTCTCGGCCGAGACGTAGCCCCGGCCGCTGAGCGCCCGACTGGCGGTGGCCTTTGCCACGCCGGCAAGACGCGCGACATCGCCGATAGCACTCATACGGCCTCCGTCCTTGGGGTCTATGCGTTCACATTAGCGTGCTCTCGCCCCGTATGGAATCGGTTCCAGTGATGCCCTTGATTTTCCGTCCAGTTCTTCACTAAAATTTGGTATCCGGCGGCAACGCTGTCGATATCTTTGCCATTTCGTTATGTTTGCGCACTTGCTATCCCCAAAAGGGTGACGTAATTTATGGTCTGGAACCGGTTCCCGAATTCCAGCCGAACGCAGGCAGTGTCCAGCGCTCAACCGTCCTGATCAATCCGGCACGACTCAATCCGGCACGACTCGATCCGGCAACACTCAATGAGGAGATACAAGATGCGGACTTCCCTGCACCGTCGAATTACAGCACCCATCGCGATGGCGGCGATTGCTGGTCTGGCCCTGGCCGGTTGCTCCGGCGGCCCCGGGTCAACCACGAATGACGCCGGAGCGGAGGGCGACGGCGTCGTCACCGTCTACAGCACCATCGCAGACTTCGAAGCGGAACAGCTCGAAAAGTCCTGGGCTGACTGGGAGAAAGAAAACAACATCGACATTCAGTACGAATCGTCGAAGGAGTTCGAGTCTCAGATCTCCATTCGTGCTCAGGGTGGCAATCCCCCCGACATCGGCATCTTTCCCCAGCCTGGCCTGTTGGCCGACCTGGCCAGCCGCAAGTTTATCAAGCCGGCCCCGGCGGCCGTTGAAGCGAACGTTGACGAATACTGGTCGGAGGACTGGAAGGCGTACGGAACCGTGGACGACGTCTTCTACGGCGCTCCGTTCAAAGCCAACCTCAAGGGCTTCATCTGGTTCTCGCCCGCCAAGTTCAAGGAATGGGGCGTCGAGGTACCCACGACCTGGGACGAACTCCTCACCGTGACCAAGACCATTCAGGAGAAGACCGGTGCGGCGCCGTGGTGTGCCGGATTCGGTTCCGGGGATGCCACCGGGTGGCCGGGAACGGACTGGGTCGAAGACCTCGTGCTGCGTCAGGCCGGCCCGGACGTCTACGACCAGTGGGTGGCCAATGAGGTTCCGTTCACCGATCCTGCCATCGCCGAAGCCTTTGACTCGGTCGGTGAGATCCTGCTCAACCCGGACTACGTGAACGCCGGCTTCGGTGACGTCAAATCGATCAACAGCGTCCCGTTCGGTGACGTGGCTGCGCCCATCGTCGCCGGTACCTGCGCTCTGACCCACCAGGCATCCTTCTTCGACGGGTTCCTCGGCGACGCCGGCGGCAAGGTCGGCCCGGACTCGGACATCTGGGCGTTCATGACGCCGTCGATCGAAGCCGGTGGCCAGGCCGTTGTCGGTGGTGGCGAGATCGTGGGTGCCTTCGCCGATGACGCGGACACCCAGGCCGTGCAGGAATACCTCTCCACCCCGGAGTGGGCCAACAGTCTCGTGTCGATCGGTGGCGGTATCAGCGCCAACTCGGGTGTCGACCCCGACCTCGTCGACAGCCCGATCCTCGCGGAATCGATCAGGATTTTGCAGGATCCCGACACCACGTTCCGCTTTGACGCCTCCGACCTGATGCCGGGTGCGGTAGGTTCCGGAACGTTCTTCAAGGGCATCGTCAGCTGGATCAACGGAACTCCCACCTCCGAGGTGCTGACCAGCATCGAAGCAGGCTGGCCGTCAAGCTAGATCAGCACCACAGGCATGACCGGTGTGCCGCCCGCCTCTAGACACGGGCGGCACACCTCGCACTCGAGGTGAGCGTTATCGACACGTTTTTTATGGTTCGCGCGCGACCTTCGGGTCACACTGTCGTACTCGAAAGGATTCAGATGTCCGCGTTCTTCTCCTGGTTGGCGCAACTGCCCGCGCTGGCACAAGTTCCCATCATCATCCTGGCTTTCGTTGTGGTTGTCGGCGCAATCTTGTTCTTCGTTGAGATTGCTCCCCGCTCCGGCCGGATCTACACGATCATCCGCCTCTCCGTCTGTGTGTTGGCGCCCCTCCTGATCCTCGTCGCCGGCAACTCCTATACGTGGGCTATCATCGGCGCCGGTGTACTGGGCCTCGGCTTCTTCTACCTCGACTACCGGTCGCGAAAGGGTGCTGGGTACTTATTCCAGCTTGTCGGTTTCCTTGCCCCCGCCGTGATCCTGCTGGCTATCGGCCTCGTCATTCCGACGATCCAGACCACAGTGCAGGCCTTCATGAGCGCTCGAGGCGACCGGTTCGTCGGCTTCGACAACTTTGTCTGGATTTTCACCCAGCCCAACAATGTGCGCATCGTGCTGAACACGATCGTCTGGGTACTCATCGTTCCCACCATCTCGACCATCGCCGGCCTCGCCTACGCGGTCTTTATCGACAAGAGCCGCGGTGAGAAATACTTCAAGATTCTGGTCTTCATGCCGATGGCCATCTCGCTGGTGGGAGCATCCATCATCTGGCGTTTCGTCTACACGGCGCGTCCGGCCGACCAGGAGCAGATTGGCCTGCTGAACCAGCTCGTGGTCATGTTCGGCGGACAGCCGGTCGACTTTCTGTCGGTGTCTCCCTTCAACACCCTGTTCCTGATCGTGATTCTGATCTGGGTGCAGACCGGGTTCGCCATGGTGGTGCTGTCTGCCGCGATCAAGGGCGTACCGACTGAGCAGATGGAGGCTGCCGAACTCGACGGCACCAACGCCTGGCAGCAGTTCGTGAACGTGACCGTTCCCGGTATCCGCAGCGCCCTCGTCGTCGTTCTGACGACAATTTCTATTGTCTCGCTCAAGGTCTTCGACATTGTGCGCACCACGACGGCCGGGTCGAACGAGACCAGCGTCGTGGCCAACGAGATGTACACCCAGTTCAAGAATTTCGAGCAGGGCCGCTCCGCCGCCTTCGCACTGGTGCTGTTCCTGCTCGTGCTCCCGATCGTTGTCTATAACGCCCGCCAGATTAAGAAGCAGAGGGAAATCCGATGAGCGCGGTCATGCCGGTAGAACTTCCGCTGGACACCCAGACCAAGCGGCAGGTTCGCCGTGGTGAACGACGCATGGAGTCCACGGTCGCCCGCAGGACCAAGAAACGCCTGACCAGCCGCGGGGCGACCATTGGGGCGCTCATCATCGCGGTGGTGTGGTCGATTCCCACCCTGGGCCTGCTGGTGTCGTCGTTCCGGCCCGCCCAGGAGGTGCGCACCACCGGCTGGTGGACCATCTTCACCAACACCGGGTTCACCTTCGATAACTACACCGAGGCGCTCGCCGCCGGCAATAGTCAGCTCGACCTGGCCGGGGCGTTCATCAACTCGGTCGCGATCACCCTGCCGGCCACGCTCATCCCATTGATGATCGCCAGCCTCGCGGCCTACGCGTTTGCCTGGATTGACTTCCGTGGCAAGAACGTGATGTTCATCGGAGTATTCGCCCTGCAGATCGTGCCGATTCAGATGGCACTCGTGCCGCTGTTGCAATTCTTCTCCGGCGGCACCGTTTTTGGTTACCCGGTCGTCGCGGCACTCAACCCGGGCAGCGGCTATTCGCAAGTCTGGATCGCGCACACCATGTTTGCTCTTCCCCTTGCCATCTACCTGCTGCACAACTTCGTTTCGGAGATACCGAGCGAGGTCATCGAAGCCGCTCGGGTCGATGGCGCCGGTCACGGGCAGATCTTCTTTCGCATCGTGTTGCCGCTGACGATGCCGGCCATCGCGTCGATCGCCATCTTCCAGTTTCTCTGGGTCTGGAACGACCTACTGGTGGCGCTGATCTTCGCCGACGGCGCGGTCGCCCCGATGACCAAACTGCTCGCCGAACTATCCGGTGCCCGCGGGCAGGACTGGCATCTGCTCACGGCCGGTGCGTTCCTGTCGATCCTGGTGCCGCTGATCGTGTTCTTTTCCCTGCAACGCTTCTTCGTGCGCGGCCTACTCGCCGGTTCGACGAAGGGCTAAGGGCCCGTTCGGCAAGAAAATGGGTGCCCGTGGTCGGCGCGGCCACGGGCATCCGTTCTGGTTGGTCTGTAGTGACGTTTAGAGTGAATGCATGAGTGGAATGCACGGTGCCCCGGGCCACGGTCCGCGGCAACAGGCGGGCGTGGAGCGCCCGCGCAAGCGAGTCAGCGGAGCGGATGCTGCGGCGCAGCGAGCAGAGAACGCGCTCGCCCCGCGCATCCCGCACCTACTCAATCGCGTCGGCGACCTGTTCGCCCCGCACCGCACGACCCTCGTCATCACCGTCGTGCTCGTTCTGATCAGCGCTGCCCTCTCGGTCGTGCCGCCACTGCTCACCCAACGTGCCTTCGACGACGGACTGTTTCCACCCGGCGGCATCCCCAACCTTTCGGTGCTCGGGGTTCTTGTGGCGCTCATGCTCGGCGTCTTCCTGGTCAACGCTCTGCTCGGTGTCTGGCAGACCTGGCTCACCGCGAGCGTCGGCAATAAGGTCATGGGGGCGCTGCGCGTGCGCCTGTTCACTCACCTGCAGGCGATGGAGCTGAGCTTCTTCACCAAGACCAAGACCGGCGTGATTCAGTCGCGGCTGCAAAACGACGTCGGCGGCGTCGCGACGGTGCTGACCAACACGATATCCAGCATCCTGGGCAACACCGTCACGGTGATCGCCGCCTTCGTGGCCATGCTGCTGCTGAACTGGCAACTGACCATCGTGGCCGTCGTGCTGATGCCGGTTCTGGTGTCGGCCCAGCGCCGCGTCGGTCAGGTGCGAGCGCGCATCGCCGGCAAGACACAGGAATCACTGTCGGACATGACCGCGATCACGCAGGAAACCCTGAGCGTGTCGGGCATTCTGCTGTCGAAGAGTTTCACCCGGCAGCAGAACGAGATCGACCGCTATGCCGAGGAGAACCGCAACCAGGTGCGGCTGCAGGTGAGCCAGCAGATGAGCGGTCAGTGGTTCTTCGCCACGGTGAGCGTGTTCCTGTCGGCGATTCCCGCCATTGTGTATCTCGTTGCCGGGGCGCTCATGTTCAACGGCACCACGGATGTCACGCCCGGCACGATCGTGGCCTTCACGACCGTGCAGGCGCGACTGATCTTTCCGTTGCTCGGTCTCATGCGGGTCGCCCTTGACCTGCAGACCTCGAGCGCACTGTTCGCCCGCATCTTCGAATACCTCGACCTGAAGCCGGCGATCAGCGACAAACCCGACGCTACCCTGGTGCCGGCGGCCAGCGCCGCGCGCGGCCGGATCGAGTTCGATCACGTGCGTTTCAACTACCCGGATGCCGACGCCGACGCCCGTCCGACCCTCGACGATGTGTCGTTGACGATCGAGCCGGGCCAGTTCGCCGCCTTCGTCGGCCCCTCGGGCGCCGGAAAAACCACCGTGTCGTACCTGATTCCGCGCTTCTACGAGGCCTCGGCCGGGCGGCTGCTGTTCTCCGGTCTCGACGTGCGCGACCTGCAGCAGGAATCGCTCGTGTCGCACATCGGCATCGTGAGCCAGGAAACCTACCTGTTCCACGCAACGATCGCCGAGAACCTGCGCTACGCCAAACCGGAGGCGACGGATGCCGAGCTGGTTACGGCGGCGCGCGCCGCGAACATTCACGACACGATCGACTCGTTCCCCGACAAGTACGACACGATGGTCGGGGAACGCGGCTACCGGCTCTCCGGCGGCGAGAAACAGCGCATCGCCATCGCGCGGGTGCTCTTGAAGGATCCGCCGGTGCTGATACTCGATGAGGCCACGAGTGCGCTTGACTCGATTTCGGAGAGCGTGGTGCAGGGCGCCCTCGACACCGCCAGCCACGGTCGTACCACCATCGCGATCGCCCACCGCCTGTCCACGATTGTCGACGCCGACGTGATCTTCGTCGTCGATGCCGGCCGCATCGTCGAGCGCGGCACCCACGCCGAACTGCTCGCGCGGGGTGCGGTCTACGCGAGCCTCTACGCCCGCCAAATCACCGCCACCTCCCCCGCCGCAGACTCTCCCGCGCGCCTGCCCACCTCTTAGCTCCGTTGTCCGGGCGAGCCGAACTGTCCGGGCCCGGGCCCAAACAGTGGGCCCACGATAGAAGTTGGGCACGCGTTTGGAAGGTGGGCCCGGCGCAGAGAGCCCGGACCGGGGCGGGTTACGAACGGTCGGCGAGCATCCCGGTCATCAGGTCGATCTCAGACTTCTGGCTCAACACGACGGCGGTAGCGAAGATCCGCACGGTCTCATTGGTGCTGCGGTCGAGCACCACCTCGGCCATCTCGATCGCACCCTGGTGGTGCGCGATCATGATGGCGAGAAACTGCCGCTCCGCTTCCGCACCGGATGCCGCAGTGAGGGCCGCAATCTGCGGGGCGGTCGCCAGGCCGGGCATCGGATCCCCGGCGACATGGGCGGACGCGGGTTCCCCGTCGGTTCCGGTGGCGTGGGAGGCATCGTGCGACTCTCCTGCCAGAGTCGGGCGGGTCATCCAGGTCATGGAGGGTTCAGGGGAGAACTGCGGAAGGCCCCACACAGCGAGCCACCCCGACATCTGCCCGCTCTGGTTGGCCTGCGTCGTCGCAATGTCGTAGGCAAGCAGCCGCACCGGCGCGTCCTGGGTACGGTCGCGCACGATCATGGCGAGTTCGACGCCCTGATTGTGATGCTCCTGCATGTCCCGGGAGAAACCCGCCTCGACACTCGTCGTGTTGGGCGCGGCTTCGGCGATCGTGCTCAGCCGTCCGGCCGAGAAAGCCACGGCACCGACGGCGAGCGCGGTGACCACAACAGTGGCAGCGACGGCACGAAGAACCGAGCGGCGCTGGCGCGGTGGGCGAGCATCCGCTGATCGAGAATGCGCTGTGGTCGCAGGCTGTGCGGTGTCAGACGTCACGGTATCGGGCGGTCGTGCGCGTTAGGAGACTTTGCCGGGCGCGTCGAGCGCACCCGAGCAGGGGGAATTGTTTTCGGGTACGTTGGTGCTCTTCCAGAATTCGGTGAAGAACTCGGTGATGCGGGGGTCGTCAGCGCTATTGACCTTCAACTGTGAGTTCCAGCCGCTCAGCACGATCGGTGCGGGAATGCCCTCAAAGGGCGAGAGGATGACGTAGGTCGAGGGCAGCTTCGCCTTGAGCGTTTTCAGCTGGGCGTCGGAGATCGACGGGTCGTAGGTGACCCAAATGGCGCCGTGCTCGAGCGAGTGCACGGCGTTCTCGTTCGGAACAGCCTGATCATAGACGCCGCAGTTGAGCCAGGCCGGGTTGTGCTCGCCGCCGGCGGGCGGTGTCTGCTCATACGTGACGGCCGTCTCGACGTGGCCGGTCGTGTTGGTGAATGTCTCCACCCCGTCGATCTTTGACGCATCGCCAGCGCCGCCGCCCGCATAGTTGGCGGCCTTCGGGGCGAGCACGAACGCTGCCACGACGAGGGCGACGATAGCGACGACGGCCACTGCGCCGCCGATGATGCCGATCAGGCGGTTACGCTTGCCGCGCTTTTGCTGGCGGTGGTATTCCTCCAGCTTCTTCGCGCGCTTGGCAGCACGTTCGTCCTTGATCGACGCTTTGTTCACGGGGGAACCGGGCTGGGGGGTCACGAGGGCCTCTCTGTGGGAGCTACTTCTATTCGAAGGTATCAGTCGTCCCTGTTGCTTCCCCTGATGCCGGTCTCACAGTTATTTCTCAGGCTGGTCGCCAGCTCTCGCCGCCCGATAGACTGAGCTCGTGCCCGTTCATTCGTCGTGTTGCTGCTGTCGCTAGTCGACCCTCCACGTTCGTGACCGGCCGCCGACGGGCCGGTCTGCAACCCGCCCAGTGTGCAACCCGAGGCCGCTCCTGCCCATGATGCGCGGCTCGACAGAAGGAATTTCCCATGAAAATCGCAGACACCATTCTTGACCTCATCGGTGACACCCCACTGGTCAAACTCCACAAGGTCTCCGCAGGGCTGACCGCGACGGTGCTCGTGAAGCTCGAATATCTCAACCCGGGCGGCTCGGCGAAGGACCGCATCGCGGTGCGTATCATCGACGCCGCCGAGCGTGACGGGCTCCTAAAGCCCGGTGGCACGATCGTTGAGCCCACGTCGGGCAACACCGGCGTTGGCCTGGCACTGGTGGCCCAGCAGCGTGGCTACAAGTGCGTGTTCGTGCTGCCCGACAAGGTCGGCGAGGACAAACGCAACGTACTGACCGCGTACGGCGCCGAGATCGTCGTGACGCCGACATCCGTTGCGCCGGAGGATCCCGAGTCCTACTACAGCGTCTCGGACCGGCTGGCCCGCGATATCCCGGGCGCCTACAAGCCCAATCAGTACTTCAACCCGAATGGCCCACTCAGCCACTACGAGACGACCGGCCCCGAAATCTGGCGCGACACCGACGGAACGATCACCCACTTCGTCGCCGGCGTCGGGACCGGCGGCACCATCAGCGGCACGGGCCGCTACCTGCGCGAGGTCTCGAACGACGCCGTGCGCATCATCGGCGCCGACCCGGAAGGTTCGGTGTACTCCGGCGGCACCGGCCGCCCCTACCTGGTCGAGGGTGTCGGCGAGGACTTCTGGCCGGGTGCCTACGACCCCACGGTCGTGCACGAGGTCATTGCCGTCTCCGACGCCGACTCCTTTGCCATGACCCGCCGGCTCGCCCTGGAAGAGGGAATCCTTGTCGGGGGCTCCAGCGGAATGGCCGTCGTGGCGGCTCTGCGCGCGGCCGAAAAGCTCGGACCCGACGATACGATCGTCGTGCTCCTGCCCGACGGCGGCCGCGGCTACCTCGGCAAAATCTTCAACGATGGGTGGATGCGCAGCTTCGGGTTCAGCAATGCCCCGGCCGGGCACACGGTGGCCAATTTGCTCGAATCGAAGACCGGGCGCCTGCCGGCACTGGTCTATGTGCACCCGGGCGACACCGTGCACGCAGCGATCGAAACCATGACGAGCCAGGGCGTCTCGCAGCTGCTCGTGCTGAGCGCCAAGCCGCCCGTCGTCATGGGCGAGGTGCTCGGCGCGATCGATGAGCGTGCCCTGATGGGCCTGGTCTTCTCCGGTGACGCCAAACTCACCGACCGGGTCGGCTCGATCGTCGGCGAGGCGCTGCCGCTGATCGGCGTCAACGAACCGGTCGCCGCCGCGCGCGCTGCCTTCGCGGAGCACGACGCTCTGCTGGTGACCGACGGTGGCAAGCCGCTCGGCGTCGTCACCCGGCACGACCTGCTCAGCTACCTGAGCATCTAACCTTCCGTTTTATTCACGCGCTCTTTCACGAGCACATCACCAGCAGGGAGCACGCAATGGTCAACACCCAGAAGTTCGACACGATCGCCATCCACGCCGGTCAGGAATTCGACGCGACCACCGGCGCCGTCATCCCGCCGATCTACCAGACCTCCACCTACGTGCAGGACGGCATCGGCAACCTACGCGGCGGCTACGAGTACAGCCGTGGCGGCAACCCCACCCGCACCGTGCTCGAGAGCCTGCTCGCCGCGCTCGAGGGCGGCACGCACGGGCTGTCCTTCGCGAGCGGACTCGCCGCTGAAGACACCATTCTGCGCGCCATTCTCAAGCCCGGCGATCACGTCGTGCTCGGCAACGACGTCTACGGCGGAACCCACCGGCTCATCAACAAGGTGCACGCCGCCTGGGGCGTGCACAACACCACGGTGGAGATGAGCGACCTCTCGGCGGTCGAAGCGGCCATCCGCCCGGAAACCAAGATTCTCTGGGTCGAGACCCCGAGCAACCCGCTCATGAAGATCAGCGACATTGCGGCGCTCGCCGAGATCGCGCACCGCCACGGTATCGTCGCGATCGTCGATAACACCTTTGCGTCACCCGCGCTGCAGCATCCGCTTGCACTTGGCGCCGACGTCGTCGTGCACTCGACCACGAAGTATCTCGGCGGCCACTCCGACGTGCTCGGCGGCGCGCTCATCATCAACGACGACGAACTCTACGAGAAGGCTCAGTTTCTGCAGTTCGCGGCCGGCCCGGTGTCGGCTCCGCTCGACTCCTGGCTCACCGTGCGCGGCATCAAAACGCTCTCGGTGCGCATGGATCGCCACTGCACCAACGCCCAGGCCATCGCCGAGTACCTTGACGGCCACCCCGCGATCGAGCAGGTCTACTACCCGGGACTGCCCGGCCACCCCGGCCACGAGCTGGCGAAAAAGCAAATGTCCGGCTTCGGCGGCATGATTTCCGTCGCTTTCGCCGGTGGCGCCGCCGCCGCGCGCCTGTTCGCGGAGTCGATGCACCTGTTTCAGCTGGCTGAATCGCTCGGCGGCGTGGAGTCGCTCGTGAACTACCCCTCTGAGATGACGCACGCCTCGGTGCGCGGCACCGAACTGGAGGTGGCCGACAACATCGTGCGGCTGTCGGTCGGGATCGAAGATGTCGCCGACCTCATTGCCGATCTGGAGAGCGCGCTGCCCCGCGCCTGAACTCGGGCCTCATCTTCGGCCGGGGCCCTCCTGAGGAACGCGGGCGCAGGTGAGATCGTGGGCCCGCGTTCCGGGCCCGGAACGCGGGGAGTGCCGGGTCAGGGGGTGCGGGAGAAGGCGGAGGCGCGGCGCACCTGATCGGGTGTGGGGCGAATGCCGGTGTAGAGGAAGAACTGCTCTTCGGCCTGTAACGCCACGACCTCGGCGCCGGTGATGACCGCCGTGCCAAGCTTTCGTGCCGCCACAATGAGTGGCGTTTCGGCGGGGGAGGCCACGACGTCAAAGACGACGCTCGCCGCGATGATCGCAGTGGCCGGGAACGACGTGTGATCGGCGTCAGCGCCGCCCGCCATTCCCACCGGAGTCACGTTGACGATCAGGTCGGCGGTGAGGGCGCCGACCTCCGGCGCCCAGTCGTAGCCGTAGAGCGTGGCCACGGCCCGGCCGGTCACCTCATTGCGCGCCACGATCGTTCCCCGAATAAACCCGGCATGGTGCAGCGCCGCCGCGACGGCCTTCGCCATGCCGCCGCTGCCGCGCACGATCACCGACAGGGCGCTGGGCACATCGTGCTCGGCCAGCAGGCGCTGCACGGCGGAATAGTCGGTGTTGTACGCGGTCAGGTGGCCGCCGTCGTTCACGATCGTGTTGACCGAGTTGATGGCCGACGCCGAAGCATCCATTTCATCGATGAGCGCGATGACGTCTTCCTTGTAGGGCATCGACACGGCACAGCCGCGAATTCCTAGCCCGCGCACGCCCGCGATGGCGTCGGCCAGGTTGACCGGAGCGAAAGCCTTGTAGATGAAGTTCAGGCCCAACTCCTCGTAGAGATAGTTGTGAAACCGTGTACCCAGATTGCTGGGCCGGGCCGACAACGAAATGCACAGGGTCATGTCTTTGTTGAGAATGGGCATGCGTACAGTGTGGTCTGTTTTGCCTGTCCCGTCGTGCGCCTCTGGCGGCGCTCGCCGAGCCGGGGGGCGCAGGAAACTCGTTTCCCGGGAAATCCGGCCGGAGTGCATAATGGAGCTGCGCTCACAATTGTGACCGTGCACATGCGAGCAAGGTTGTCATGTCGGCAGATCTTCCTAAAGATCGCGCACCCAGCATCCGTGATGTTGCGCGCCTCGCCGGAGTGTCCCACCAGACGGTGTCACGAGTGCTCAACGACCACCCGAGCATTCGGGCGACCACCAAGGCGCGCATACTCCAGGCGATGGAGGAACTGCAATACCGGCCGAACCAAGCGGCCAGAGCGCTGTCGAAGGGGCGGTCGCGCACGATCGGCGTTCTCACCGCGTCGAGCGCGCAGTACGGCCCAGCGCGCAGCGTCGCGGCCATCGAAGATGCCGCCCGGAGGCAGGGGTACTTCGTCGACACCGCAAACCTGAGCGTGGCCGACCCGGCCGCGATCGAGGACGCACTGGAGCACCTCCTCGACCAGGCGGTTGAGGGTCTCGTGATCATCGCGCCCCAGGAGCGGGTCTTCGACGTGCTCGAGCGTCTCGACATCGCTGTTCCGTATGTCAGCCTGCAGTCCACGAGAAAGCACGATCTGCGGGCGCTCGCGGCCGACCAGATTCTGGGCGCGAAGATGGCGACCCGCCACCTCATCGATCTCGGTCACCGCGAGATCGTGCACCTGGCCGGGCCGCAGGACTGGAACGAAGCTGAAGCACGGATGCGCGGATTTCTGCTCGAGATCGACGATGCCGATCTCATGACCCACCCGCCGATCCTGGGAGACTGGACCGCTGACTTCGGCTATTTCGCGGGTCAGGAGCTATTGCGATCGCGGGACTTCTCTGCGGTGTTCGCGGCCAATGACGAGATGGCCCTGGGACTGCTGCATGCGCTGCACGACGCTGGGCTCAGCGTTCCGGGCGACGTGAGCGTGGTCGGATTCGACGATGTGCCGGTGGCCAGCCACAGCTGGCCGCCCCTGACGACGGTGCACCAGGACTTCGAGGCGATCGGTCAGCGTGCCTTTGCTGCGCTGCTCGCCGCGATGGGCATGCCCGTTGAGGTGGCCGTCGGTCCGGTCGCGCCGCGCCTGGTCGTACGAGGGTCCACCGGCCCCGTGCCGGTGTCTCGGCTGCCGTTACTTAAGCGTTATTAACGGGCCTTGACACGGCTGGTCGCACAGGCGAACATTGAGTTCGATGTGAACGGTCACAATAGTGGCTGACGGAGGAGTGAACCGATGACGCTTGAGCACGTGATCTTGGAGATGCGTTCCATCACCAAGGAGTTTCCCGGCGTAAAAGCGCTGTCCAACGTGTCGCTCACCGTCATGGCCGGAGAGATCCATGCGATCTGCGGTGAGAACGGTGCCGGCAAGTCCACGCTCATGAAGGTGCTCTCCGGCGTCTACCCGTACGGCTCCTACTCGGGCGACATCATCTTTCAGGGCACCGAGATGCGGTTCAAGGACATCCGCTCGAGCGAAGCCGCCGGAATCGCCATCATCCACCAGGAACTCGCCCTCATTCCCGAACTCTCCATCACCGAGAACATCTTTCTCGGCAATGAACCCACCCGGTGGGGCGCCATCGACTGGGTCGGAGCCAAACGCACCGCCTACGAACTGCTCGCGCGGGTCGGCCTCCGCGACGACCCTGACACCCTGATCAAGAACATCGGCGTCGGCAAGCAACAACTGGTCGAAATCGCCAAGGCGCTGAACAAATCGGTGAAGGTGCTGATACTCGACGAGCCGACCGCCGCCCTCAACGAAGCCGATTCCCAGCATCTGCTCGATCTCATTCGGGGGCTCAAGGGTAAGGGCATCAGCTCCATCATGATCTCGCACAAGCTCAACGAGATCGAGCAGATCGCCGACTCGATCACCATCATTCGTGACGGCCGGGCGATTGAGACCCTCGATATCGCTGCGGACGGGGTCAACGAAGACCGCATCATTCGCGGCATGGTCGGACGCAGCCTGGAGAGCCGGTTTCCCGACCGCACACCGAAGATCGGCGAGGTGTTCTTCGAGGTGCGCGATTGGACCGTGCAACACCCGCAGGTGTCCGAGCGGATGGTCGTGAAGGGGTCGAACCTGACCGTACGTACCGGTGAGATCGTCGGCATCGCGGGGCTGATGGGCGCCGGACGCACCGAGCTCGCCATGAGCATCTTCGGTCGCTCCTATGGCAACTTCATCTCCGGCCGCATCTTCAAGGACGGCAGGGAGATCGAGCTGCGCAACGTCGGCGAGGCGATCGAACATGGTCTCGCCTACGTGAGCGAGGACCGCAAGGCACTCGGGCTCAACCTGCTCGACGACATCAAACGCTCCATCGTCTCGGCCAAACTCTCGAAGATCTCGGCCGGCCCGGTGGTGAACGATGCCAAGGAGTACTCGATCGCGGAGGAGTATCGCAAGAACCTGCGCATCAAGACCCCCAACGTTGACATGGGTGTGAGCAAGCTGTCCGGCGGCAACCAGCAAAAGGTGGTGCTGGCCAAGTGGATGTTCACTGACCCCGACATCCTGATTCTGGACGAACCCACCCGCGGCATCGATGTCGGGGCAAAATACGAGATTTACGGAATCATCCAGGCGCTCGCCGCCCAAGGCAAGGGCGTGATCCTGATCTCGTCCGAGCTGCCGGAACTGCTTGGTCTGGCCGACCGCATTTACACAATCTTCGAGGGCGCCATCACCGACTGCATTGACGGTGTGGATGCCGACCCGGAATCCCTGATGAAAAGCATGACCTCTGCCAAGAAGAAGGTGCGCAGCATATGAGCAGCAACACGGCCCCGATCGACACGAAAAAGGTCGAAGGACGAAGGTCGATCTTCGGCAGCGGCAAGAACAACCTGCGCCAGTTCGGAATCCTGTTCAGCCTGATCGCCATCATCGTTCTGTTCGAGATTCTGACCGATGGCCTCACCCTCTCCCCGGGCAACCTGATCAACCTGGTCAGCCAGTACTCCTACATCCTCATTCTCGCTATCGGCATGGTCATGGTGATCATCGCCGGACACATCGATCTGTCGGTCGGCTCCGTCGCGGCGTTCTCCGGCATCGTCGTGGCGACCTCGATGACTGAGTGGAATTTTCCCTGGCCACTGGCCGTACTGTTCGGCCTGCTGGTCGGTGCCGTGATCGGAGCCTGGCAGGGGTTCTGGGTGGCCTACATTGGGGTGCCCGCCTTTATCGTGACCCTGGCCGGCATGCTGATCTTTCGCGGTGGCAACCAGTTCTTCGGCAACGCCAACACGGTGCCAGTGCCGGAAGGCTTCACCGTGATCGGTGCCGGCTATCTGCCGGAGGTGGGACCAGTAACCGGGTACAACAACCTCACCCTGCTTCTTGGCTTTGCGATCGCTATCGCTATCGCTGTTCGGGAGTGGCGAGCGCGGCGGGTGCAGAAGACGATGCACTCCGAGATGACCCCGCTCTGGGCCAGCGTGCTCAAGATCGGCGTCCTCGATGCCGTCGTCATCTACGCAACCTTCCTGTTCGCCGGGGGCCGCGTCGGTACGAGCTTCCCGGTTTCGGGCATCATCCTCGGCGTACTCGTGCTGTTCTACAGCTTCGTCACTCGTAACACCATCCTCGGACGCCACGTTTACGCTGTCGGCGGCAACAAGCTCGCCGCCGAGCTCTCGGGCGTCAACTCGCGGCGGGTGAACTTTCTCGTCATGATGAACATGTCGATCCTGGCCTCGCTGGCCGGCATGATCTTTGTGGCTCGCGCCGGGGCATCCGGCCCACAAGACGGCCTCAGCTGGGAGCTTGACGCGATCGCCGCGGTCTTCATCGGTGGCGCCGCGGTGTCGGGCGGCATCGGCACGGTGATCGGCTCCATTGTCGGTGGTTTGGTCATGGCCGTGCTGAACAATGGCCTGCAGCTGCTCGGCGTGGGGAGCGACCTGGTGCAGATCATCAAGGGGCTCGTACTCCTGGTCGCCGTCGGTGTCGACGTCTGGAACAAGAGCCAGGGCCGGCCGTCAATTATCGGCTTGCTCACCCGCAACCGCAAGGTTTCGGACCCGCCCACGCCGCCGCCCGCAGTGCTCCCCGATTCCGGTACGCCGGCCTCGGCGCGGCCCGCAGACCGCCCCACCAACTGAACGAAAGCGTTCCTCGAACGCCATCGGTCTGACGATTTTCCTGCTCCACCTCTTTCAACCCAACGAACAGAAAGTGATTCACATGCGAAAAATTCTCACGGTCACAGCGGTCGCCGCGGTGGCGCTCATGGCGCTCTCCGGTTGCTCCAGCCGGGCGCCAGAGGCGGCCGGCGGCAGCGCCGCAGCTGGATTCCCGGCGGACTCCGTCATCGGCGTTGCCCTCCCTTCCAAGACGAGCGAGAACTGGGTACTTGCCGGTGGTCTGTTTGAAGACGGACTCAAGGCAGCCGGGTTCAAGGGTGACGTACAGTACGCCGGAGCCTCGACCACGGTGAAGGACCAGCAGGACCAGATCTCGGCCATGGTCACAAACGGTGCCAAGGTCATCGTCATCGGTGCACAGGACGGTGGCCAGCTCGGCACCCAGGTGAAGGACGCTCGTGACGCCGGTGCCATCGTCATTGCCTACGACCGCCTCATTCTCAACACCGATAACGTTGATTACTACGTGGCCTACGACAACTTCAAGGTGGGTGAACTGCAGGGCCAGGCGCTGCTTGACGGTCTCGCGGCCAAAAAGCCCGAGGGACCGTACAACATTGAACTGTTCTCCGGTAACTCCGCTGACGCCAATGCGCCGGTGTTCTTCAACGGCGCCATGAGCGTGCTGCAGCCGAAGATCGACGACGGAACCCTCGTCGTCGCCTCGGGTCAGACCGACATCAAGCAGACCGCAACCGCGGACTGGAAGCCGGAGAACGCGCAGAGCCGCATGGACTCGCTCCTCACCAGCACCTATGGAAGCCAGGAAATCGACGGCGTGCTGTCGCCGAACGACACCCTGGCCCGCGCGATCATCACCTCGGTGAAGGCCGCAGGCAAGCCCATCCCCGTCGTGACCGGTCAGGACTCCGAAGTGGAGTCGGTCAAATCGATCATGGCTGGCGAGCAGTACTCCACCATTAACAAGGACACCCGCGTTCTCGTGAAGCAGGCCATCGACATGGTCAAGACTTTGCAGACCGGCGGTACTCCCGAGACCAACGATGACACCTACAACAACGGCAACAAGATCGTTCCAGCGTTCCTGCTCCCGCCGGTCATCGTGACCAAGGACAATGCGGCCGAAGCGTACGCCAACGACCCGAAGCTGTCGCCGCTGACCAAGTAGCAAAGCAGCAGCCGCTGGCAGCCAGCACTGCTGGACGGGCCGGTCTCCACTTCAGTGGGGGCCGGCCCGTTTGTGCGTGTCTGGCGTTGTGGAAGGATGCTCAGTGACCGGCCACCACGCGACACGCCGACTGAGATTCCACAGACGAAATAATGTCGCGAACTATGCCTGTGGATAACCGGGTGCGGTTCCGCGGAATCTGGGCGGTTTTGCTGTGCCGGACTGTGTGCAACATGTGGAATGTCGGTGGATAACTACATAATTGTAATTACTGCATGTAGTGGCTATTGAGCTTAGGGATCACTAGATGTAGTATTAAGACTCTAGTCAGGCGCTACGGCCAGACGGCACACTTGCTCATTTTCTACCACGATCTGTGATGAATCCTCGTCTCTGATCGAAAAGTTATATCGAACATACTTGCGAAGCATGTCGAACAGATTTAGACTTGAACTGCCAAGAAGAGAGGCCATGACCATGGCAATCACCGTTTACACGAAGCCCTCCTGCGTGCAGTGCGCGGCCACCTACCGTGCCCTCGACAACAAGGGCATCGAGTATGAGGTGCTCGATCTCTCGATCGATGAAAACGCTCTGGAGGCCGTCAAGGCTTTGGGCTACCTGCAGGCGCCCGTCGTGATCACCGACGAAGAGCACTGGTCGGGCTTTCGTCCCGACAAGATCAATGCACTCGCCGCTCGCCTCGCGTAGGTGCAAAATCACCCAGCATGCCCAATCGCCCAGACGTTTTGCCCGATCAGAATCGCCACAGTAGATGACTGACATGGTGTATTTCTCGAGTGTCTCGGGCAACACGCGTCGGTTCGTTGAAAAGCTCGGCCGACCTGCCTCGCGTATACCTCTTTATACGCGCGAGGAACCGCTCGTCGCCAAGGAGCCGTTCGTGCTCTGTGTGCCTACCTATGGCGGCGGCAGTACGGGCGGGGCGGTACCCAAGCAGGTCATCAAATTTTTGAACAACGAGACCAACCGGTCCTTGATTCGCGGCGTCATCGGCGCCGGCAACATGAATTTCGGTACGGCCTATTGCTTGGCCGGCGACATCATCGCCGCCAAGTGCAAGGTGCCACACCTTTACCGCTTCGAAGTATTTGGAACACCGGATGATGTGCGCATCGTTCACGACGGATTGGAAGAATTTTGGAAACGACAGCCGTGAAGATCATGCCCATTGACGCACCGTCGGGCATGGATTACCACTCGCTCAACGCGATGCTCAACCTGTATGGCTCGAACGGGGAGATCCAGTTCGACAAGGACCGCGAGGCGGCGCGCGAGTTCTTTCTGCAGCACGTCAACCAGAACACGGTGTTCTTTCATTCGTTGCGCGAGCGCCTCGACTACCTGGTCGAGAAGGAGTACTACGAGCAGGCCGTGCTCGACCAGTACTCGTTCGAATTCATCACGAGCCTGAACGATCTGGCCTACTCCAAGAAGTTCCGTTTTCAGTCCTTCCTCGGTGCGTTCAAGTACTACACCTCGTACACGCTCAAAACCTTTGACGGCAAGCGATACCTGGAGCGTTTCGAAGACCGCGTCGTCATGACGGCGCTGGGTCTCGCATCCGGTGATGAGAAGCTCGCCGTTGCCCTGGTGGAAGAGATCATCGCCGGCCGCTTCCAGCCCGCGACGCCTACCTTCTTGAACTCCGGCAAGGCCCAGCGCGGCGAGCTCGTCTCGTGCTTCCTGCTGCGCATCGAAGACAACATGGAGTCGATCTCTCGCGGCATCAACTCCTCGCTGCAACTCTCCAAGCGCGGCGGCGGCGTGGCGCTGCTGCTCAGCAACATTCGTGAGGCCGGCGCGCCGATCAAGCAGATCGAGAACCAGTCCAGCGGCATCATTCCCGTTATGAAGCTGCTCGAGGACTCTTTCAGCTACGCCAACCAGCTCGGTGCCCGCCAGGGCGCCGGCGCTGTCTACCTGCACGCGCACCACCCCGACATCATGCGCTTTCTCGACACCAAGCGGGAGAACGCCGACGAGAAGATTCGAATCAAGACTCTCTCGCTTGGTGTTGTCATTCCCGATATCACCTTCGAGCTGGCCAAGAACGACGAGTGGATGTACCTCTTCTCGCCCTACGACGTGGAGCGCGTCTACGGCGTGCCGTTCGCCGACATCTCGGTGACCGAGAAGTACCACGAGATGGTCGACAACCCCCGCATCAAGAAGTCGAAGATGAAGGCGCGCGAGTTCTTTCAGACACTCGCCGAGATTCAGTTCGAGTCCGGCTACCCGTACATCATGTTCGAAGACACGGTGAACAAGACGAACCCGATCAAGGGCCGCATCAACATGTCGAACCTGTGCTCCGAGATTCTTCAGGTGAACACCCCGACGACCTACAACGAGGACCTCTCGTACAACGAGATCGGCAAGGACATCTCCTGCAACCTCGGGTCGATGAACATCGCCCTCGCCATGGATTCCGGCGACCTTGGCCGCACCGTCGACGCCGCCATTCGCGGCCTCAACGCGGTATCCGAGCAGAGCCACATCAGCTCTGTTCGTTCCATTGAAGACGGCAACGACCGCTCGCACGCCATCGGCCTTGGCCAGATGAACCTGCACGGCTACCTCGCCCGTGAGCGCGTCTACTACGGCAGTGATGAGAGCATCGACTTCACCAACATCTACTTCTACACGGTGCTGTTCCACGCTCTGCGCACCTCGAACGACCTCGCCATTGAACGTGGCCGCACCTTTGAAGGCTTCGAAGACTCCGCCTATGCCTCGGGCGCGTTCTTCGACAAGTACACCGACCAGGTCTGGGGGCCGACGACGGCTCGCGGTGCCGAGCTCTTCGTCCAGGCCGGGGTGTCGATTCCGACACAGGCCGACTGGGCCGAGCTGAAGGCATCCGTTATGCAGCACGGTATCTACAACCAGAACCTGCAAGCCGTGCCGCCGACTGGGTCAATCTCGTACATCAACAACTCGACCGCTTCGATTCACCCGATCGCGGCGAAGATCGAGATTCGCAAAGAAGGCAAGCTGGGCCGCGTGTACTACCCGGCGCCGTTCATGACGAACGACAATTTGGACTTCTACCAGGACGCCTACGAGATCGGCGCTGAGAAGGTCATCGACGTGTACGCCGCGGCTACGCAGCACGTTGACCAGGGGCTCTCGCTCACGCTGTTCTTCAAAGACACCGCGACGACCCGCGACATCAACCGTGCCCAGATCTACGCGTGGAAAAAGGGCATCAAGACCATTTACTACATCCGTTTGCGCCAGATGGCTCTCGAGGGCACCGAGGTGGAGGGGTGCGTCTCCTGCGCGCTGTAAGTTTGCTCGGTCTCGACCAGCGGTCTGGTTTGGACAGGCTTGACCAACGACCTACGAGAAGGACAAACAATGATTGACAAGCTCAAGCTGGTCTCGCACGTGGATGCGATCAACTGGAACAAGATCGAAGACGAAAAAGACGTCGAGGTCTGGAACCGGTTGACCAACAACTTCTGGCTGCCCGAGAAGATTCCGCTCAGCAACGACATCCAGTCGTGGAACCAGCTGACGCCGGTCGAGCAGCAGCTCACCCTGCGCGTGTTCACCGGGTTGACCCTGCTCGACACGATTCAGGGCACCGTCGGTGCTGTGTCGCTCATCCCTGATGCGATCACCCCGCACGAAGAGGCGGTATACACGAACATTGCGTTCATGGAGTCGGTGCACGCCAAGAGCTACTCGTCGATCTTCTCCACCCTGAGTAACACCAAGGACATCGACGAAGCGTTCCGCTGGTCGACGGAGAACGAGAACCTGCAGCGCAAGGCCTCGATCGTCATGGAGTACTACCAGGGCGATGACCCGCTCAAGCGCAAGGTTGCCTCGGTGCTGCTCGAGTCGTTCCTGTTCTACTCGGGCTTCTACCTGCCGATGTATTTCTCCAGCCGGGCGCGCCTGACCAACACGGCCGACCTCATCCGTTTGATCATTCGTGATGAAGCGGTGCACGGCTACTACATCGGCTACAAGTTTCAGAAGGGTCTGGAGAAGGAGACCCAGGAGCGGCGCGATGAGATCAAGGACTACGCCTTCAACCTCGTGTTCGAGCTGTACGAGAACGAGGTGCAGTACACGCAGGACCTCTACGACGAGGTCGGCCTCACCGAAGACGTGAAGATGTTCTTGCACTACAACGCGAACAAGGCGCTGATGAACCTCGGCTACGAGGCGATCTTCCCGAAGGACGTCTGCGACGTGAACCCGGCGATTCTCTCCGCGCTCTCACCGAACGGCGACGAGAACCACGACTTCTTCTCGGGCTCGGGTTCGTCATACGTGATCGGTAAGGCCGTCGTGACCGAAGACGACGACTGGGACTTCTAAGGCACCAGCACGCGAGAATCCTGGCTACGCCGACACGAGATTCTCGCTGGCCGACTGCGAAACGGTAGGCCGAGACGGGGGAGCTTCTCGACGGAGGCTCCTCCCAAGCCTGCCCATTTGTTGATCTGATAGGCTGAACGTTTCCTAACCCCTGTTGCCGTTGCCGGGGGAGGACGCGTCGCGCCAATCATTGAGGTTCCATATTTCTCAGCATGCCCCCAATTCCACTGTGGCTGATGAAGCCCCATCCCGGGTCAATAAGACCGTTTTTTTTGGCTCCGCAAGCGGCATTATCGCCATCGCCCTATGGGCCATCCTCGCCCCTGACAACGCCAGCGCTGTCATCGCTGCCGTCGTCGGATGGGTGTCTACCAACCTCGGCTGGTACTACTTTCTGATCGTCACCCTCGTGCTGGCCTTCGTCATCTACATCGCCCTGTCGCGGGTCGGCAAGACCCGGCTCGGCCCCGACCACTCGCGTCCGCAGTTCAGCCTATTTACCTGGACCGCCATGCTGTTCGCGGCCGGGATCGGCATTGACCTGATGTTCTTCTCAGTATCGGAGCCGGTTACCCAGTACCTCGCACCGCCGAGTGGCGACGGCAGTACCGTCGAAGCAGCTCGCCAGGCCATGGTGTGGACGCTGTTCCACTACGGCATCACCGGCTGGGCCCTCTACGCGTTGATGGGCCTGGCCCTCGGCTATTTCGCGTACCGGCAGAACCTGCCGCTGAGCATCCGCTCTGCGCTCTACCCCATCTTCGGCAAGCGCATCTACGGTCCAATCGGGGACTTCGTTGACATTGCTGCCATTCTTGGAACCATTTTTGGCATCGCCACGAGCCTCGGAATCGGAGTTGCCCAGCTCAACTACGGGCTCACCTTCATGTTTGGCACCCCGCAGTCCATGTTCGTGCAGGGATCGCTGATCGCTCTGTCAGTGGTAATGGCAACCGTCTCGGCCGTGACCGGTGTGGAAAAAGGCATCCGTCGCCTCTCCGAACTCAATGTGCTGCTCTCGGTCGCCCTCATGCTGTTCGTACTGGTGGCGGGCAACACCGCGTTCTTGCTCGACGCTATCGTGCAGAACGTCGGCGACACCCTCAGCCGCTTCCCCGGCATGACCCTCGACACCTTCGCCTATGACCGGCCGGACGCCTGGATGAACGCGTGGACGCTGTTCTTTTGGGCGTGGTGGATCGCCTGGGCACCGTTTGTTGGCCTGTTTTTAGCGCGGATCTCCCGCGGCCGCACCATCCGCCAGTTCGTTTCCGGCGTTCTCGTGGTGCCGTTCGCGTTTATCCTGCTCTGGATTGCCGTCTTCGGTAACAGCGCCCTGGCCATAGTTATCGGCGGTGACGCCGGCTTCGGCGAAATCGCGATGAACTCTCCCGAGAAGGCGTTCTACTCCCTCCTCGACCAATTTCCCATGGCTCCCCTGACCGCAGCCATCGCCACCTTCACTGGCCTGCTGTTCTATGTAACATCGGCAGATTCTGGCGCGCTCGTGATGGCCAACTTCACCTCGCACCTGAAGAACTCTGATTCTGACGGCCCAAAATGGTTGCGCATCTTCTGGGCGGTGGCCACGGGTGTACTGACTCTCGCGATGCTTCTTGTGGGAGGAATCCCGGTGCTGCAGAACGCCACCATCATCATGGGGCTCCCATTCTCGTTGGTACTCCTACTGATCATGCTGGGCCTATACAGGGCCCTGCGCGTGGAGCAATCCCTCACCGACAGCTACCGGGCCAGCCTCCCCGGGCTGCTCTCCGGGCGCAGCGGCGACCCTGCACGCGCTCGAAATTGGCGTCAGCGCCTCACCCGCGCAATGAGCTATCCGGGCCGACGCCAGACCGAGCGCTTCGTCTCGACCGTTGCGCTGCCAGCGCTGCAGGAGGTGCACGAAGAACTTCTCGCCCAGGGCTCCGACGTCACCCTGACCGAGGGCGTCGTCGAGGGGCTTCAGATTTCGCACCTCGACCTGCTCGTGACCATGGGTGACGAGCGCGGATTCAAGTACCAGATCTACCCGGTGCAGCTCGATATTCCCACCTATGCCGTGCGCAGCGCGTCGGAGCAGGGCAAGTACTACCGCATGGAAGTGTTCTCGCTTGAGGGAAGTCACGGGTATGACCTCATGGGGTACAGCAAGGAGCAGGTCATCACCGATGTTCTCGACCACTACGAGACGCACCTAGATTTTCTGCACCTCAACCGCACCGAGCCCGGTAACACCGCACTGCCCGACGACCAGGTGGCTAAGGACAATTGGGAAGTCGATTTTGACTCCGAAGACGTGAAGAAATGAGCACCATGACCTCGACCCTGTTCATTAACGGCGCGTGGCTGCCCGCCGCCGACGGTGGTACCCGCCTGATCAGCTGCCCGGCCGACGGCGAACCGGTCGGCACCGTGTCCGAGGCCACAACAGCGGATGCTCACGCGGCCATCAACGCCGCCCGCACGACGTTCGACAGTGGCGTGTGGTCTTCGGTTTCCGCCCCAGAGCGCGGCGACTTTTTGCTGCGGGTGGCCGCGGAACTGCGGGCGCGCAAGGCCGAGTTCGCCCGCGCCGAGACACTCGACACCGGCAAGCGCCTGGTCGAGAGCGAAATTGACATGGACGACATTGCCAATTGCTTCGCCTACTTTGGCAAACTCGCCGGGCAGGACGCCGGCCGCATCGTTGACGCCGGCGACGAGACGGTGGTCAGCCAGATCGTGGTGGAACCGGTCGGTGTCTGCGGGCTCATCGCTCCGTGGAATTACCCGCTTCTGCAGGCTGCCTGGAAGATCGCACCGGCACTCGCCGCTGGCAACAGCTTCATTCTCAAGCCCAGCGAGCTCACCCCGCACACCGCGATTCTCATGATGGTGCTCCTCGACGACCTCGGCCTGCCCGCGGGCGTCGCCAACCTCGTGCTCGGCGCCGGAGCGGTGGCCGGAGCGCCGCTCTCCAGCCACCCCGACGTGGACTTGGTCTCGTTCACCGGAGGCCTCGAAACCGGCAAGAAGATCGCGGCCGCCGCCGCTGGGACGGTCAAGAAGGTGGCACTCGAACTCGGCGGTAAGAACCCCAACGTGATCTTCGCCGATGCGGACTTCGATGCTGCAGTGGACAATGCTCTTAATGGGGCTTTTGTGCACTCGGGGCAGGTCTGTTCTGCCGGCGCACGACTGGTGGTGGAGGCATCCGTTGCAGAACGCTTTGTGAACGAACTCGTACGCCGCGCAAACCAGATTCGACTGGGCGGTCCCTTCGACCCCGAGGCGGAGACCGGGCCGCTGATCTCGGCCGCGCACCGCAACAAGGTGAGCGCCTACGTGCAGAAAGGCCTCGACGAGGGTGCCCGGCTGCGCTGCGGCGGCACCTGGGGCATCGGCGAGCTCGACAAGGGCTTCTACTACACGCCGACGATTCTCGACCGCGTGGAATGCGGCATGAGCGTCGTCATCGACGAAGCCTTCGGCCCCGTCGTCACCGTGGAAACCTTCGAGACCGAAGACGAAGCCGTGCTCATCGCGAACGACACCATCTACGGCCTCGCCGGCGCCGTCTGGACCCAGGACGCCGGTCGAGCGCAGCGCATGGCGAAGCGCCTGCGCCACGGCACCGTGTGGATTAACGACTTTCACCCTTATCTGCCGCAGGCGGAATGGGGCGGCTACGGACAGTCCGGTGTGGGCCGCGAGCTCGGCCCGAGCGGCCTGGCTGAATACCAAGAAACCAAGCACATTTACCAGAACACTGCCCCCGCAGTTACCGGCTGGTTCGCGGCGCGCTGAGGAGTGACACAGATGGCAGAACTAACCAAGACTGACTTTGACTACATCGTGATCGGCGGAGGTTCCGCCGGAGCCGCCGTCGCTGCCCGCCTGAGCGAGGACCCCGCCGTGCAGGTGGCGCTCGTCGAGGCCGGACCCGACGACCGCGGCATCGACGCTATTCTGCAGTTGGACCGCTGGATGGAACTGCTCGAGTCCGGCTACGACTGGGATTACCCGATCGAACCGCAGAAACACGGCAACTCATTCATGCGCCACGCCCGCGCCAAGGTGATGGGCGGATGCTCCAGCCACAACTCCTGCATCGCCTTCTGGGCCCCCGCCGAAGACCTCAACGACTGGGCGGCAAAGCACGGCGCGACCGGGTGGGAGGCCGCGAACACCTTCCCACTGTTTCAGAAGCTCGAATCCAACACCGACCCGGCGCCCCACCACGGCCACAACGGCCCGGTGCACCTGATGGATGTACCCCCGAACGACCCGTGCGGCGTAGCACTGCTCGATGCCTGTGAGCAGACCGGCATCCCCCGGGCCACGTTCAACTCCGGCACGACCGTCGTCAACGGCGCGAACTTCTTTCAGATCAACCGGCAGGCAGACGGCACCCGGGCGTCCTCCTCGGTGTCATACATCCACCCCATCATGGAGAGAGTGAACTTCACCCTGCTCACCGGGATGCGCGCCCGCCAGCTAACCTTCGACGCCGCCAAGCGCTGCACGGGCGCTCTGGTCGTGGATGCGGCCGGACGCACGCACTCGCTCACGGCCCGGGCCGAGGTCATCCTCTCGGCCGGCGCCATCGATTCCCCGAAGCTGCTCATGCTCTCGGGCGTCGGGCCAGCCGCACAGCTGCGCGAGCACGGCATCGAGGTGCTCGCCGATTCCCCCGGCGTGGGCGAGAACTTTCAGGACCACCCGGAGGGCGTTATTCAGTGGGAGGCCAAGCAGCCGATGCCCACTGAGTCAACCCAGTGGTGGGAACTGGGCATCTTCACGACCACCGAAGACGGTCTTGACCGCCCCGACCTCATGTTCCATTACGGTTCTGTACCCTTCGACATGCACACGGCCCGGCAGGGGTACCCCACGACAGAGAACGGCTTCTGTCTCACGCCCAACGTCACCCACGCCCGTTCCCGCGGAACGGTCAAGTTGCGCAGCCGCGACTACCGCGACAAGCCTCTCGTCGACCCGCGCTACTTCACCGAGCCGCACGACATGCGCGTGATGGTCGCCGGCATCCGCAAGGCTCGCGAGATCGTGGCGCAGCCAGCCATGGCGGCCTGGGCTGGCGTTGAGCTGTACCCGGGTCAGGCCGTGCAAACGGATGCCGAGATCACGGACTATATCGAGAAGACGCACAACACCGTGTACCACCCCGCCGGAACCGTGCGCATGGGCCCGGTCGACGACAGCGGCTCGCCGCTCGACCCCGAACTTCGCGTTAAGGGTGTGACCGGCCTCCGAGTGGCCGATGCTTCCGTCATGCCTGAACTCGTGACCGTCAACCCCAACATCACCACGATGATGATCGGCGAACGCTGCGCCCAGCTCATCAAGGCTGCTCGCTCCGCGCGCTAACGCTGGCTGACGTGCCGGCCTGGCCCCCGCGGAGACGTCGTTGGGGCCGGGCTAGTGCGCGGTACGGAGGTAGGCCAGCTGCGCGCGAACGGAGGCCTCGGCCGCGAACCGCACCGCGGCATCCGTGCGGGCATAGACCACATCGGTGACCTGCCCAACACTTGCGTCGACACCCAGGGTGGCCAAGGCGGCGCGCACCTGGTCGAGACGTTCGTGCCGGTGCGCGAGGTACGCGGTGCAGATGGCCGCAAGGTCGGGCAAGACCGGGCCGTGCGCGGGAAGCACGGTGGCCGGCCCGAGCGCGCGCAGGGCTTCGAGCGAGGCCAGATAGTCGGCGAGGGTGCCGTCGATGATTGAGGTGCCACGACCGAGAATGGTGTCGCCGGTGAGCACCGAGCCGGTCGGGCCGTCTGCCGGCAGATGCACGCAGATCGAGTCATCGGTGTGCCCGGGCGTTGCCATAATGCGGATGCCGGTGCCAGCGGCGCGAACCAGTTCCCCGTCTACGAGTGGGTCGCCTCCGACGCAAAATTGCGCATCGAAGGCCCGTACCGGCGCTCCCGTGAGTGCCCCGAATCGAACGCTCGCCGCCGTGTGGTCGGCGTGCCAGTGGGTCACGAGCACGAGTTCGACCCGCCCGCTCGCGGCGAGTGTGGCGAGGTGCCCCGCGTCAAGGGGGCCCGGGTCAACCACGACGATCGAGCGTGCACCGCGCGCCCCGATGAGATAGCTGTTGGTACCGTCGAGCGTCATCGGCCCGGCGTTCGGTGCGAGCAGGCTGCGGGTGAGCGTGCTCGTGCGCTGCGGGGCAATGTCATCGGGCATAGTTCGCAGCTTAGCGAGTACCGCCACGGGCGGCACCCCGATGCCGGGGTGCCGCTGCTGTGCGCTGGTCAGGGGTGCACGATGATCTTGACCGCGGTCTCGTTGTGGTTGATGAGGGTATCGAAACCCTGGGTGATCAGGTCGTCGAGCGCAATGCGCCCGGTGATGAAGGGCGCCAGGTCGACCCGGCCGTCCTGCACGAGCTTGATGCTCGCCGGGTGATCGCGAACGTACGCGATCGTTCCGCGCAGGTCGATCTCCTTGAGCACGAGCTTCTGCATGTCGATGCTGGCCGGCTTGCCCCAGATCGACACGTTCACGATGACCCCGGCGGGCCGTACCGCGTCGAACAGCTGGCCCAGCACAACGTTGACGCTCGTGCACTCAAAGCACACGTCGGCGCCGCGGCCGTCGGTGAGTTCTTGAACCCGGGCAACGACGTCGTCCTTGCTGGGATCGAGAACGTGATCGGCGACGCCGGTGAGGCGCGCTTTCTCCTTGCGTGCCTCGCTGAGCTCGGACATGATGACCGTGAGCCCCTCGGCCTTCAGAACGGCAGCGACGAGCAGGCCGATCGGGCCGGCCCCGCCGATGAGGGCGACATCGCCGGCTTGTGCACCGCTGCGTACGAAAGCGTGGTGGGCAACGGAGAGCGGTTCGATGAGCGCGGCCTGGTCGAGCGGGATATCGCCGATCGCGTGCACCCAGCGACGGTCGACGACGACCTTCTCGCTGAGTCCGCCGCCTCCGCCGGCCAGGCCGATGAAGCCCATCTTCGTGCACAGGTGATAGTTGCCGGCCAAGCACGGCGCGCACTCGTTGCAGACGAAATAGGGTTCGACGACGACGTTGTCGCCGACCGCAAGATCAGTCACACCCTCGCCGAGCGCGGTGATCGTGCCGGAGAACTCGTGCCCAAGGGTGACCGGTTCCTCCTCGTGCGAGAGCGGGTGAGGGTGTCCCTCAGCCGGAATGAAGATCGGCCCGTCGAGGTACTCGTGCAGATCCGTGCCGCAGATGCCGCACCATGCCACGTCTATGGCGACGGCTCCTGGTCGAAGCTGGGGTTCGGGAATATCCTCAATGCGAATGTCTGCGGGACCGTGAAAACGTGCTGCCTTCATAGGTGTCACTACTCCTTAGCGCCGAAGACGCGGTGCAGCGACGGTGCCCTCCTGGCAAGGTGCGGTGCGTTCCGGCGTGCCTTAAGACTACCGGCCTTCCTTGAAGGACTCCGGGGTGAAGAGCCGCGCATTAAGGTGGAGTCAACGACCCGATAGCGTAAGGACAACGCAATGATGGCAGTGAGGAAGAGCGACCCGGCGCCGATCGACGACGCCCCGATCGGCGTTGCGGCGACGGTCGTCTTGCTGCGTGAGGGCGCGGCGGGCCCCGAAGTGCTGCTGCTTGAACGGCCACGCCACCGCGGTTCCTTCGCTGGTGCCTGGGTGTTTCCCGGCGGCGGGGTGGACCCAAGCGACCGACTGCCCACGGATGCCGCAGCGCCGGCCGAGGCCATCGAAGAGCTCGCCGCCCGTCGGGCCGCCGTGCGCGAGGTGCGCGAGGAGACCGGGCTCGACGTTTCGCCCGATGCGCTCGTGGCGACCGCGCTGTGGATTCCGCCACGCAGCGCCCCCAAGCGGTTGCGCACCTGGTTCTACCTGGCGCCGGCCCCGAACGACCCGATCGTGCTCGCCCAGGATGAGGTCATCGACTATTCCTGGCTTCGGCCGGAGACGGCGCTGGCGCGGCACGCATCCACTGACCTGACGCTGATCGCGCCAACCTGGGTGACCCTTTACGGCTTGCAGGGATTCGGGGCGGTGGCCGAGATTGTGGCGAGTGCACAACAGAGCGGGCTGGCGCACTACGAAACCCGGCTCGGTGCCAGCTCGAGTGGACCGGTGTTGTTCTGGGCGGGGGACGTCGCCTATGCCGATGATCTGCTTGCCGAGCAGGAGGGCGGACGGCACCGCCTCGAGATCGGCCAGGTGCCGTGGGTGTACAGCGCGAGCGAACGGCGCTAACTGGCAGCGGTCACGTTCGGGAGCAGTGATGCGGGCGCGCATGCCTGTCCATCGACGAAGTTGAGGCAGTCGTCGAACATGACGGAGTACCCTTCGAGGGTCGAGTTACCGAACCAATCGTTGTAGAACAGCCAAAAGTTGAGGTTGCCGTAGGTGGAGCAGGCGTCACCCCAGGCACCGGCCTTATCGACGGCAACTGGGTTGGGCTGGTACGGCGTGTAGTTATACAGGTTGGCGGTGGCCTGGTTCTCAATGTGCACCCTCGACGCCCCGCACTCGGCATTCGGGTTGAAACCCACGTCGACGGCGCCGATTTGAAAGGCTCGATCGGGGTGCTGCGTGTACTGCCGAAACTGCCAGGCCGCGTTGTAGACCTGGTTGAAGAAGCCGAAGTATTGGGCGTCGCAGTCGGCGGTGTCCGGGCAGCCGTAGCCGGTGGCGCGCAGATAACCGGATGCCGTGGGCCGGGTTAGGAGCGACTGTTCCTTCTGCAGCAGCACCAGCAGCACCTCGGGGTTAATGGTGCACGCCTGCGCGATCTTGGCGATGATGCGGGCGGCCGGCTCGTTCTCGGCACCGATATAGGGCAGGCAGTGGCCGTCGCCCTTGGCCGGTTGGCTGGTGGTCGTTTCACGGTATTCCCAGAGGCACGGCACGCCGTCGGTCGGCGCGCAGGAACGGTGTTCGAGAAAGTCGGCAATCTCGCTCTCGGTGAGGGCATCGGGGTTGAAAAAGTTGTAGTCGCTGATGATGAGGCCGGGGTCGAACGCGGCGGGCGGTTCCGAGCCTGCAGCAACAGCTGGCAGTGGTGCTGCAGCGACCGGATGCGCGGGCAGCACGATAAGCGTCGCCGCGAGCGCGACGAGGCCCACCCCGGTCGCCAGAATGCGCCGGTGACGACGGGACTGCGCGAAGACTCTCATACCAAAACCCTAACCGGGGCCGGTCGGCTCGTGTCACGCCGGTGGGTAGGCATTCTCGCGTCGCGCGGGACGTGCGCCAGTGCGCGGGAGGCGAAACTCCGGCGCACTGGCGCACCTCCCGCGTTTCGCGTGGCGCGGGTGATAGAGCTCAGGCGGGGGGAGCGGGGATGACCACCGTGGGCGACTGAATGTTCAGCACTATTGAGTGACTCACCGAACCGAGCAGCAGTTTCGAGACGCCCTTGAGCCCATGATCACCGACGACGAGCAACGCGGCCCCACGTGCGGCGTTCAGCAGCGCTGATTGTGGGGCGCCGCGCACGAGCGAGGCGCGAATACCGAGCGCGGGAAAGCGCCGCGACACGGCGAGCAGCGACTCGTCCAGGATGCGTCGATGCGAGTTTTCGAGCGTCTGCAGAAAACGGGCGTCGGGTTCGGTCGTGTCGCGCCACACCAGCGGTTCCTGCCAGGCGTGGATCGCGTGGAGCTCCTGACCGGTACGATCGGCCTCCGCCGCGGCGAAGTCCACAGCGGCATTCGACGCCGCCGAACCGTCGACGCCGACCACGATGCCCGAATGATGTTCGTTGTCACTCTCCGGAATGATCGCGATCGGTCCGTCGGCCGAACCGGCCAGTCGGGCACCCATCGACCACTCGTAGCGCAGAGTCGATCCGCGGCGGCGGTGCGTTCCGACCACGACGAGGATGTCCGTTCCGCTCAAGGCGCGCAGCTCGGTGATCGGGTCGCCGGAACGCAGATCGGCGTGCACCGTTCGCGCCGGATACTGCGCGCTCACCCGGTCGGCGTCGTCCTTGAGCAACTCGTGGGCGCGCACCGTGGCGGATTCGTCCGTGAAGTAGTCGGCCGACGAGACCGTGCGCTCGAGCACGCGCACCAGGGTGAGGTCGCCGCTGACGGACCGGGCGAGGGACCAGTCCAAGGCGGCCCTGGCGGGTTCCGATCCGTCCCAGGCGACCACCGTCTGGCTCTGTGCGAGTGTGTGGGTCATGAGGTCAATTCCTTCTCCGGTGCAGTATCACGGGCGGGAATGTCACGACCTGCACCAACGCTTGTTCTTCAGGCTAGCCATGCGCGGCCCCCCCCGAGTAGGGACTTAGGTCACGACCCCGTCTGAATCGATCCGGTGTTGTTCGACGGATGCCGCGGCTCGGGTGTCGACCGCTCCACCAGCATGGCGCCCCACGCCTCGGCGACGAGACGGGTATTGCCGTACATCGATTCGAAAACGATCAGGGCGCGCATGAAACCTCCAGGAGGGTGAAGCGAACTAGCGGGAAATGACGACCTTGAGCGCCTTGGTTTCAGCAGCGCGACCAAAGGTGTCGTATGCCTCGAGGAACTGGTCGAAGCTGAAGTGGTGCGTGGCCAGCTTCTCCGCCGGCAGTTTTTTACTCGCGACGAGCTTGAGCAGCATTTTGGTGGTGTTGGCGTTGACCAGGCCCATGCTGATGTTGATGTTCTGAATCCACAGGTTCTCAAGGTGCAGGTCGACCGGCTTGCCGTGCACACCGACGTTGGCGACATTGCCGCCCGGGCGCACGATCTCGGTGGCCATGGTGAAGGTCTGCGGAATGCCGACGGCCTCGATGGCGACGTCGACGCCCGCTCCGTCGGTCAGGGCGAAGACCTGTTCCTTCCAGTCGGCGGCGGCGGAGACGACCGTGTCGGTGGCGCCGAAGTCGCGTGCCCGCTCGAGGCGGTTCTCATCGAGGTCGATGGCGATGATGGTCGCGGCACCGTAGAGGCCGGCGGTGGCGATGGCGGCGAGGCCGACCGGGCCGGCGCCGATCACAGCGACGACATCGCCGGGCTTGACCCGACCGTACTGCACGCCGATCTCAAAACCGGTCGGCAGAATGTCGCTGAGCATGACGCCCTGGTCATCGCTGACGCCCTCCGGCAGCTTGTGCAGGGAATTGTCGGCGTAGGGCACGCGCACGAAATCGGCCTGGGTGCCGTCGATGAGGTGGCCGAACACCCAGCCGATGCCGGAGGCGCCCTCGTCGCCGAGACAGTGTGAATAGAGCCCGTTGCTGCAATTGCCGCAGTGACCGCAGCTCTTGATGCAGGAGATGATGACCCGGTCGCCGACCTTCAGGTTACTCACCGACGAGCCGACCTCGGTGATCGTGCCGACGCCCTCATGGCCGAGGATGCGACCGACCGTAACGGCGGGAACGTCGCCCTTGAGTATGTGCAGGTCGGTGCCGCAGATCGTCGTGGTGTCCACGCGTACGATCGCATCGGTCGAACTCTGCAGTTTCGGGTCGGGAACGTCAGTCCAGCTCTTCAGGCCGGGGCCGCCATACACAAGTGCCTTCACGGGTATCTCCTTGATTCGCGAATGTGGGCGGGCAAACGACCCGTCAGAGTCACGGTACGACCGAAGAGTCGGTGCGACAAGGGCCAAAAGTCCCCTCGCGCCGGCGGCGACCATTCGCGGCGCATATCGGCCCAATCGGGACTTCCGGCCCTATTCGTCGGCACCGTCGGCTGACAGGATGGGTTCACGGCGACGGGGCATCAGCTCCTCGCTCGTAGCGGGGGACTCCTCTTGCTGCGACCCGCGATCCAGAACGAGGTAGAGCAATGAACCGGATGATTGTGGTTGGCATCGATGATTCGGCTGCCGGCGAGACCGCCCTTTCGTGGGCCATGCGCCGGGCCGAGAGCGTCAAGAGCCCGGTAACCCTCATGCACACCGTGTACGAGACCTGGCTGGCCGACGGATACGGCTACTACGACTCCATTCTCGACGCCGAGAAGAAGCTGCTCGCCGAGGCTGGAGCCCGGGCCGCGGCCCTGGCCCCCCTCGTTGCCACCCAGACAGAGCTGCGCACCGGCAGTGCGCCGCGCGTGCTCAGCGAACTGTCGAAGGACGCCGACCTCATCGTCGTTGGCACCGATCAGAAGGGCCGGGTCGAAGGCGAACTTTTCGGCAGCGTGAGCCTGCAGATCGCGGCGCTGTCGACCTGCCCCGTCGCCGTCATCCCGTCATTGCCGGAAAGCGTGCGCTCCGGCGTCTACGTGGGCGTCGACGGTTCGGCCGACTCGGTCACCGCGGTGGCGTTCGCCGCCGCCGAGGCCGACCGCACCGGCCAGGACCTGTATGCCCTCTACGCGGTGCATCTGCCGAGTCGCCGTGTGCTGCGCAGCATTCCGGCCGACGCCGTGACCGAGCGCATGGAAGAGGAACGCGTCGTGCTCGCCGAGTCCGTGGCTGGCCTCACCGCGCACTACCCCGACCTCGTGGTGCACCAGATTCTCGAAACCGACGAATCGCCGGCCCGGGCCCTCGTCTCCGCCGCTCAGCATGCCCAGTTGCTCGTGGTTGGCAGCCGGGGCCGTGGCTCGCTGCAGCGCCTGCTGATGGGTTCGGTCAGCCACGAGGTCCTGCTGCACATCACGTGCCCGACAATTGTCACCAGAACGACCCGTAAGTAGGTCCAACTCCACGAAGTCATGCCAAGGTTAGATCACCAGATGGCTTGCTGGGGGAGGGACGACGATGACGGATCAGACCGCCACCGAACTTGCCCTCACCCAAGACCGTATGCGGGGTCTGCTCGACGCCGTCGTGTCGGTGGCCGAAGACCTGAGCCTGGAAGCGGTGCTCGAACATGTCGTCACCGCGGCCTGCCAGCTCGTGCAGGCCAGATTCGGCGCCCTCGGCGTGATCGGCCCCGACCAGGCGCTCAGCCATTTCGTCACCGTCGGGCTCGACGAAGAGACAATCCATCAGGTTGGTGCACTGCCGGTCGGGCACGGCGTGCTCGGCCTGCTCATTCGGGAACCGCACCCCATTCGGCTGCACGACCTGCACGATCACCCCGACTCGTTCGGCTTTCCCGCCCATCACCCGCCGATGAGGTCATTTCTCGGCGTTCCGGTGCGAGTGCGCGACACGGTGTTCGGCAACCTCTATCTCACCGAGAAAGAGGGTGGCGGCGACTTCACCGACGAAGACCAGGAACTAGCCGTCGCGCTCGCCGCAGCCGCCGGCGTCACGATCGAAAACGCCCGCCTCTACGACGATGCCCGCGCCCGCGGACGCTGGCTGGAGGCGGTCGCTGAAATGGGCCGTGACCTGCTGCGACCCGTCGACGGCGACGAAGACAACGGCCTCGACTTCGTCGCCCAGCGAGTGCTCGTTGCGTCCGGGGCTGAACTGGCCGTGATCGGATTTCCCACCCACGACAGCCTGTACTGCGCGGCAGCGGTCGGCGCCACGGCGGCCGGCCTGGTTGGTACGACCGTGCGCCTGCAGGCCGGCGTGCTGAGCGAGTTGCAGAAAACCGGCCGGTCAGCCACGCTCGCCAGACCGCCACTTCAGGCAGCGGATGCCGCGCCCGACTCCGCCGCCCAGTGGTCGCAGCTGGGCTCCACGCTCATTGCCGCCCTCGGGCCGGCTGGCGACGGGCAGGGAGTGATTATGCTGTCGCGGGCACTGGCATCCACTGGTTACAGCCTCACAGATGTGGAGATGAGCGCGGTCTTCGGCACCCAGGTGTCACTCGCCCTTGAACTCGCCTCGGTGCATCGAATGCGCGAAGAGCAGGCCGTGCTCGGCGACCGCGACCGCATCGCCCGTGACCTGCACGACCTGGTCATTCAACGGCTGTTCGCCGCGGGGCTGAGCATGCAGAGCCTTCGGCGGTTCACCAACGATCCCATCGCTCTCGACCGCATCAACGCCGTCACCACCGAGCTTGATGACACCATTCGGGAACTACGCGACACGATCTATTCCCTGCGCGGAGTGGCCCAGGACACCGGCACGCTGAGCAGCCGAATTCTGGCCGTGATCAAAGAGGGGGCGCAGGGCCTGCCGTTCGCGCCGCGCATTCGCTTGTCGGGACCGATCGATGCGCCGCTTTCCGACGATCTCGGCAGCAGCGTGCTCGCGGTCATCTCGGAGGGGCTGAGCAATGCCGCGCGCCATGCCCGGGCGAGCGCGATCGACATCTCGGTCGACGCCCAGGCCGATCGCATCAAGCTCGTCATCGCCGACAACGGCTGCGGCTTCAGTAAGCCCACCAGGCGCAGCGGATTGGATAACCTCAAGGAGCGCGCGGCGTTGCTCGGCGGTAAGTTCTCGGTTCGTAGCGTCCCGGGCGAGGGAACCCGGCTGCGCTGGTCGGCGCCGGTGCCGGAGACTACCGTGGGCGTTCGTCTCCGCGTTTCGCGACGTACACGGCAGCCTGGGTTCGGCGCTGAAAATCCAGCTTCGCCAACATCGACGACACGTAATTCTTGACCGTTTTCTCGGCCAGAAACATGGTCTGACCGATTTCACGGTTGGTCAGGCCCTCGCCGATGAGGTCGAGCACCTTGCGCTCCTGCTCGGTGAGTGACGCGAGGCGGGCGTCTTGCGGGTCGGCCAGTCCGGCGATGATGCCCGCCTTCACGACCGGATCGAACAGGGATTCGCCGGCGGCGGCGCGACGGATCTTGCCGAGCAGATCGGTGCTGCGAATCTCTTTCAGCACGTAGCCGGCCGCGCCGGCGAGCACCGCGCCGCGCAACGCCTGCTCGTCGTCGTAGCTCGTGAGAATGAGGCACTGCAGCGAAGGATCGATCGAGCGCACGTCACGACACACTTCGATGCCGGTTCCGTCGGGCAGGCGGGCGTCAAGAATGGCCACATCGGGTCGCAGCTGCAGGATCATGACGATGGCCTCAGCCGCCAGACCGGTGTCGGCGACGACGTCGAAGCCCTCGCCCTCCAGCAATTCGCGCAGGCCGCGGCGCACCAGTTCGTGGTCGTCGAGAATGAAGACGCGAATGGGAGGAGCAGGCAGAGCCTCAGCCGTCGTCGGGGGTGCGCTGTGCGGCAGGTTCATGGTGGTCCTTCCCGATTGGGCACGGGGGTCTGGGTACTAACAGTGTTGCGTGCTGTTAGACCGGGGGACTAGGGCCAAAGGTCCGGTCCTTCAGGAACGCACCAACCGGGTGATGGCCGCGGATGCCTCCTGCAGCTTGGCCTCGGCTTCGGCGCCACCGGCCATGGCCGCGTGCAACACGCAGTGATTGAGGTGATCGTCGAGCAGGCCGAGAGCGACCGATTCGAGCGCGCTCGTCATCGCCGAGATCTGGGTCAAAATGTCGATGCAGTACTTGTCGTCGGTCACCATGCCCTGCAGACCGCGGGCCTGGCCCTCGATGCGGCGCAGTCGTTTGAGGTAAGCGTCCTTGTTTGAGATGTAACCGTTTGAGATGTAACCGTGCGGGCCGTCGTGGGTCTCGGCCGGGTCTGACTCGTGCATAACAATGTCCTCTGCGTCGCTCGCGAACCCCGTGTCCCACTGTACCCCCTCGGGGTATAGTTTGGGGGATAGTACCCCCAAGGGGTATGCTCGGATGGACACCTCTTCGGGGGGTAGAAAGCAATGAGGTATGACAATGAGTACCACGACCGCCTACGGCGTTGCCGGAATGACCTGCGGCCACTGCGTCGCGAGCGTGACCGAAGAGATCGGGCTCATCGCGGGCGCCGAAAACGTGACCGTGGAGCTCGTCACGGGCGGCACGTCGCAGGTGACCGTCACGAGCACGGGCGCACTGGACCGCGCCCTGGTCGCCGCGGCCGTCGAGGAGGCGGGCTACCGGCTGGTAGCTGCAGCCTGATGACCGCCGGCCAACAGGTTGACCTGCTCGTTGGGGGCATGACCTGCACCTCGTGCGCCGCGCGCATCGAGAAGAAGCTCAACCGGATGCCCGGGGTCGCCGCCACGGTCAACTACGCCACCGAAAAGGCGAGCGTTTTTGTGCCGGCCGGCACGAGCATCGACGACGCCATCAAGACCATCGAAGCCACCGGCTACACGGCCGTGCGGCCGTTGCCAGTGCCGCTGGGCGACTCGGCCGTACCCGATGCCGCCGACGTGGAGGTGTCGGTGCTGCGCCAGCGACTACTCGTCTCGGCCGCGCTGGCCCTGCCGGTCGCCGCCCTGTCGATGATTCCCGTGCTGCAGTTCACGAACTGGCAGTGGTTGGCCCTGACGCTCGCAGCCCCGGTCGCGGTGTGGGGCGCCTGGCCGTTCCACCGCGCCGCGTGGGTGAACGCCCGCCACGGGGCGGCGACCATGGACACACTGGTCAGCGTCGGCGTGCTCGCTGCCCTCGGCTGGTCGCTCTACGCCCTGTTCTTCGGCATGGCCGGTATGCCCGGCATGACCATGAGTTTCACCTTCTCCGCCACCCCGGGTAGTGGCGCCGACGAGATTTATCTCGAGGTGGCATCCGCCGTCACCGTGTTTATTCTGGCCGGTCGCTACGCGGAGGCGCGAGCGAAGCGCAACTCCGGTGCGGCCCTCCAGGCCCTGCTCGAGCTCGGCGCGAAAGAGACCACCCTGCTGCGGGATGGCGTGGAGAGTCGCATCAGCACCGCCCTGCTCGTGGTTGGTGACCAGTTTGTGGTGCGGCCAGGGGAGAAGATCGCGACGGACGGGGTGATCGTTGACGGGGCATCCGCTATCGATGCGAGCCTGCTCACCGGCGAATCGGTGCCGATCGAGGTGGGGCCCGGCGACAGTGTTGTGGGCGCCACGCTGAACTCCGGTGGGCGACTCGTGGTGCGAGCGACCCAGATCGGTGCCGACACCGAACTGGCCCATATCGGCCGCCTGGTGGAACAGGCGCAGACCGGAAAGGCCGAGGTGCAGCGCCTCGCCGACCGGGTCTCCGGCGTGTTCGTGCCGATCGTGATCGGGCTGGCCCTCGCCGCGCTGGCTGGCTGGCTGTTGGTTGGTGCCGGCGCGGCGATGGCGTTCACCGCGGCCGTTGCCACGCTGATCATTGCCTGCCCGTGCGCGCTCGGGCTGGCGACGCCGACCGCGCTGCTCGTGGGAACGGGGCGCGGCGCGCAGCTGGGCATTCTGATCAAGGGGCCGCAGGTTCTGGAATCCACGCGCCGCGTCGACACGATTGTTCTCGACAAGACCGGTACTGTCACCACCGGGCGCATGACGCTGTCGACCGTTGAAGCGTGCCAGTGCGGTGACGTAGACGAGCTGCTGCTACTGGCGGGGGCTGCGGAAAGTGGATCGGAGCATCCGATTGCCCGCGCCATCACCCTGGGCGCTCGCACGCGGCTCGGCCCGCTGCCCGATTCGTCGGCCTTTGCGTCGGAGCAGGGACTGGGGGTGCAGGCCACGGTCAATGGACGCGAGATTCTGGTCGGGCGACCGGCCTGGCTCACCGAGCGGTGGCAATTGGTGGTGCCGAGCGCAATGCAGGCCGTGAAGGCAACCGCCGAGGGACTCGGCAAGACGGCCGTCATGGTGGCCTGGGAGGGCAAGGTGCGCGGTGTGCTCACCGTCGCCGACACCATCAAACCCACGAGCAAGGCCGCGATCGCGCGCTTTCGTTCCCTCGGGCTGACGCCGCTGCTGGTCACCGGTGACAACGAGATCGTGGCGCGCAGCGTCGCGGCCGAGTGCGGCATCACCGATGTGACCGCCGGGGTGCTGCCCGCCGACAAAGCGCGGGTGATCCGCTCATTGCAGGCGCAGGGTCACGTGGTCGCAATGGTTGGAGACGGCGTGAACGATGCCGTGGCGCTCGCCACTGCGGACCTCGGCATTGCAATGGGGACGGGCACCGACGTCGCCATTGAGGCGAGCGACCTCACCCTCATGCGCAGCGATTTGCTCGCGGCAGCGGATGCCATCCGGCTGTCTCGGCGCACCCTCACCACAATCAAGGCGAACCTGTTCTGGGCCTTCGCCTACAACGTCGCGGCGATTCCGCTGGCGATGTTCGGGCTGCTGAATCCGCTCATCGCCGGTGCCGCGATGGCACTGTCGTCGGTCTTCGTGGTGACCAACAGTCTGCGCCTGCGCGGGTTTCGCGCGCTGCACGACGCCTGAGTCGGAGATGCCTTCCGTGTGAGTGCGTTCCCGGCCCGGAACGCGGGCCCATGTTCTATCCTGGGCCCGCGTGCGTAAGGTGGGCCCGGGTTCGTCAGGCAGGCCCCGGCGAGCGCTGGGTGGGCGTGCGTACGGGCTTGTGCGCAAATACCCTATGGGGTATCCTCGACCCGGAGGTAAATGTGAAAATCATCATCGTCGGCGGAGTTGCGGGCGGCATGTCGGCGGCCACCAGGTTGCGCCGGCTCGACGAGACGGCCGAGATTATCGTGTTCGAGCGCGGGCACTACGTGTCGTTCGCGAACTGCGGCCTGCCCTATTTCGTCGGGGGCGTCATCCGTAATCGCGCTGAACTGCTGTTGCAGACCCCGGAATCCCTCGGTAGCCGCTTCGCGCTCGACGTACGCATCGACACCGAGGTCGTGCGGATCGACCGCGTTGCCCAGACCGTCTCGGTGCGCAACATGCTCACCGGCGCCGAAAGCGTCGAGGGCTACGACCGCCTCGTGCTCGCGGCCGGTGCCTCGGCCCGAGCCGGTGCAACCGACAGTCCCATTCCGACGCACACGCTGCGCACGGTCGACGACGTCGACCACATCACCGCGGTACTGGCGACAGTGGGCGCGGCATCCGCTGTGGTCATCGGTGGCGGCTTCATCGGCCTCGAAGCCGTCGAAAATCTCGTGCATCGCGGCGTTCGCGTGACCCTGGTGCAGCGCGGACCCCAGATCTTCACCCCGCTCGACCCCGAAATGGCGGCCCCCGTGCTCGACCGGCTGCGCGAACGCGGCGTCGACGTGCGACTCGGTACTACTGTGACACGGGCCACCAGTATCGGGGCTGCCGAGCCCGGCCTGGTCGAGCTCAGCGACGGCACGAGCGTGCCCGCCGACCTCGTGATCGACGCGAGCGGCGTGCGCCCCGACCTGACCCTCGCCGAGCAGGCCGGCCTCAGAATCGGCCAGAGCGGCGGCGTCTGGGTCGACGACACCCAGGCCACGAGCGACCCGCTCATCTTTGCGGTCGGCGACGGCGTCGAGAAAACCGATGCCGTCAGCGGCGCAGGCCAGCTCGTCACCATGGCCGGCCTCGCGAACCGCCACGGGCGCTCCGTCGCCGACAGCATCGCTGGCACCCCCGAGCACGCCGCCCCGGCCCTCGGCACCGGAATCGTCGGAATCTTCGGCCTCACCGTGGCTCTGGTGGGCTGGAGCGAGAATCGCCTCGTGGCCGCCTCGCGCGCCCACCGCATCGTGCACACCCACCCCGCCAACCACGCCGGCTACTATCCCGGCGCGGAGGGGATGTCCATCAAGCTCCTGATCGACGCCGAGTCCGACGCTATTCTGGGCGCGCAGATTGTGGGTGGTACGGGGGTGGACAAGCGCATCGACGTACTGGCGGTCGCGATGGCGGCGGGGATGAGCGCATCGGCTTTGATGCGGCTGGAACTCGCCTACGCGCCGCAGTACGCCTCGGCGAAAGACCCGATCAATCAGCTCGGCTACGTCGCCGATAACCTCGCGCAGGGTACGAGCGTAAACCTGCAATGGCACGAGTTGGAGGCGATGCGCGCGACCGGCTCCGTGCTCGTCGATGTTCGTTCCCCGGGTGAATTTCTAGCCGGCAGCATTCCGGGCGCGATCAACGTGCCACTCGACGACCTGCGCAAGCGACTGGGCGAGCTGCCGCGGGTACCGCTGATCGTGCACTGCCAGGTTGGCCAGCGCGGGCATACCGCCGCGCGCATTCTCAGCCAGCACGGATTCGACGTGCGCAATCTCGATGGCGGCTACCGCACCTGGCTGGCCGGAACGTCTAGCCTTAGTGTTTCCTCACCTGCTGAAAGGGTTCTCGTATGAAAGAAATCACCGTCACCGAGCTGTCCGTACTCTCCGCGCCCGTCGTCGTTGACGTGCGCGAACCGTGGGAGTTCGACGCCGCTCACGTTCCCGGCGTCATACACATTCCGATGGGCGAGGTCGTTGAACGAATCGGCGAGATTCCGGCGGATGTGCCGGTGCACGTCATCTGCGCCGTCGGCGGACGCAGCGCGCAGGTCGCCGAGTACTTGACCCAGCACGGGCACGACGCCATCAACATCGCTGGCGGTACGAATGCCTGGCAGCAGGCCGGACTTCCCATTGAGCAGGGTGCCTGAGGTGGCGATCAAACCCGACGCGGACTCCCGAACTGCCGAGCAGAAGAAGATTCTCAACCGGCTGCGCCGTGCGCAGGGGCAGCTGACCGCGGTGATCGCCGCGGTCGAGGGCGGCGGCAACTGCCGCGATGTCGTCACTCAGCTCGCCGCCGTGTCGAGTGCCCTCGACAAGGCCGGCTTCGTCATCGTCTCCACGGCGATGCGCCAGTGCCTCGAGAACCCCGACAACGAGAACTCGCTGACGGTGCCCGAGCTCGAGAGGTTGTTCCTGACTCTCGCGTAGCGGTTGTAGCTTGACCCCGCCTTCCGGGCCCGGGCCCGGAACGTGTCGGATCGGATCGGATCGAGGCGCAGTGCGGGCCACTGCGATGCCCCGGGCCGCCACAACTCACCGCCGTGACAACTGCACTGCGGTGGTCGTTGGTGCGACGGCTGGGAGCGGCAGGAACCGCAGTCACGCCGGTGGGACAGACGCCGGTATCGGATGGCACGAGTTGCACGAGGCGGGCCGTGGCCACGGTGCCGGCGCACTCGTCGTCGTCTGGCCAGCCGGCTCAACGAGCTCCCCGCCGACGAAGCGTTCACTGGTTTCTGCGGCGAACACAACAAGGAACGAGCCAGTGAGTTCGCCGGCCAGTCGTGTGAGCGACTCATCGGGGTGGCTCAGGCCGCAAAAGGCCGCGCGGGTTGGTCGTGATCAGGCCTGAACGGGCAGAATCTCGGCGAGGAGCCGCTCGATGCGCGCCTTGATCTCATCGCGAATCGGGCGCACGCTCTCGATGCCCTGACCGGCCGGGTCGTCGAGCTGCCAGTCCTCGTAGCGCTTGCCGGGAAAGATCGGGCAGGCGTCGCCGCAGCCCATGGTGATCACGACGTCGGACTGCTTGACCGCCTCGGTCGTGAGAATCTTCGGTGAGTTACCCGTGATATCGATGCCCTCTTCGGCCATCGCGGCGATCGCGACCGGGTTGATGCGGTCTTTCGGTTCAGATCCGGCCGAGAACACGTCGACGCGACCCTGCGCCAGGGCGTTCAAAAATCCAGCGGCCATCTGCGAGCGCCCGGCGTTGTGCACGCAGACGAACAGTACCGAGGGTTTCATGGAACTCTTCTTTCTTCAGGGTGGACTAAACGAGTGTGCGAGCGGATGCCGCGGCCGGCGTCGGCGTGTCGGCCGCCGGCATCCGCTCGGGAAACAGGCGGGGTTTGAGCCAGAGAGCGACGTAGACGAGGGCGAGGAGGGCTGGAACCTCGATCAGCGGACCAACGATGCCGGCGAGGGCCTGACCGCTGAGTGCGCCGAAGGTTCCGATAGCGACTGCGATCGCGAGCTCAAAGTTGTTGCCGGCAGCCGTGAAGGCGAGCGTCGTGGTGCGCTCGTAGGTCATGCGCAGCAGGCGTCCGGTGAGAAATCCGCCCAGGAACATTAGAGCGAAATACAGAAGCATTGGCAGCGCGATGCGCGCGACATCGCCGGGGTGGTCGATGACCTGCTGGCCCTGCAGGGCGAACAACATGACGATCGTGAACAGCAGTCCCCAGAGCGCCAGCGGCCCGACCCGGGGCAGAAAACGCTCCTCGTACCAGTGGCGACCGCGTCGCGCCTCGCCGATGCGGCGGGACAGGTAGCCCGCGAGCAGAGGGATGCCGAGGAACACGAGCACACTCGCGGTGATCGCCCAGATCGAGAATTCGGCGCTCGTCGTCGACAGGCCGAGCCATCCCGGCAGCACTTGCAGGTAGAACCAGCCGAGCGCGCCAAAAGCGGCGACCTGAAAGACCGAGTTCACGGCCACCAGAAAGGCGGCGGCTTCACGGTCGCCGCAGGCGAGGTCGTTCCAGATCAGGACCATGGCGATGCAGCGGGCGAGTCCGACGATGATGAGGCCGGTGCGGTATTCCGGCAGATCGGGCAGAAAGATCCAGGCCAGGGCGAACATCAGGGCCGGGCCGACAAGCCAGTTCAGTAGCAGGGAGGAGACCAGCAGGCGCGTGTCGCCGGCGACCGCACGGGCATCCGTGTAGCGAACCTTGGCGAGCACCGGATACATCATGATGAGCAGTCCGATGGCGATGGGCACGCTGATCGACCCGATCGTGAACGCGTGCAGCAGGTCGCCGACGGCGGGAACGGACACGGCCAGAATCAGCCCGAGGCCCATGGCGGTGAGGATCCAGACTGGCAGTAGCCGGTCCATCGCGCCGAGCCGACTGGGGGTGGACGCCGTGGTGCTCACAAATCTCCAAGTGGTTGTGACAGCGGGGGTTCCATCGAAGCGCGGTAACATTGATCGTTGTCGATGCCTACGCTAGAACAATATATCGACCAATGTCAATCTAAGGAGACCGTGTTCAGATGACGTTTACCCGCACGCTTCTGCTGACCGACATTTCTCCTCCTGTTGCAGCAGCGGATGCCGCAGCCTGCTCTTCTCCGCTGGCCCGCGAGGCGATCGGCTCCCTGCACGCCGAGACTCTCGCCCGCTCCCTCAAGGCCCTCGCCGACCCGGCCCGATTGCGCATCATCTCCATCGTGGCCGCACACGCCGACCAGGAGGCCTGCGTCTGCGACCTGACCGGCCAACTCACGCTGAGCCAGCCGACGATCTCGCACCATCTCAAGGTGCTCGTGGAGGCGGGCTTTCTGGCCCGCGCCAAACGCGGCACCTGGTCGTACTACAGCCTCGTGCCCGGCTCGATCGACTCCGTCGCCGGGGTGCTCGCCGCCGTCTGACGCTGCCAGGGGCTGCGTTCGAACTCCTCGACCGGTTCAGCACCGCTCAGGCCAGGGCGGCCCTATCCGTTCGGCCGGAATGCGGCCAAGCTGATAACGGAGCAGTCGAGGCGACAAGGAGTTATTCGTGAGCACGTACGTGATCGTTGGAGTGACATCGGGCCAGCCCGACGCTGTCGTGCTGGCGGCCGCATCCTTTGCGGTCCAGTTTCACGCCGAACTCATCTGTACCACGGTCGAGCCGGGTAGATATGTCGTTGATGAGTTCGCCGACGGCAGCATCGTATCGCTGCCGGTCGACCCCGACCTGCTCGACCTCGATGAGAAGAGCTTTCCGGTCGCTCTGAGAACCCACCTGGCGACCCTGCTCGACGGTCGCAATCTGGAATGGTCGACCCGCGCCGTGGCGGGCGACCCCGCCCGCGCCCTCGCCCACCTCGCCGACACGCTCAGCGCCGCGATGATCGTGGTTGGCACCCGCGAGCGGGGCGTGCGGGCCAGCGTGCAGGAGTTCTTCGGCGGCTCCGTGGCGGTACACCTGGCGCACCGGCAGCACCGCCCGGTCGTGGTCATCCCGTTGGCACCGGTCGCCTTCCGCGATGAACTGCCGTGGGAATCCACCGACTAGGAGCGTGTATTCTGGCCACGGCGATGGATCCCGCCGGAGCATCCGCTCAAATTGACAGGGCTGATCGTTCCTACTGATTGCGACGGAACCAGCGATCGACCGGGTAGGTGAACCATCGACACGATCACGCCGCGCGCCGTGCACCTGCAATGGCGCTACCTCGGCCTCGTCTTTCTGGGTGGAACCGTGGGCACCGCCCTTCGCGAAGCGCTCGGGCTCGCGCTGCCGCCGGTCGATCTCACCATGGATGCCGGCCTGCCGCTGACCACCCTCGGTATCAATCTGCTCGGCGCCCTGCTGCTCGGGCTGCTGCTGGAAGCACTCGTTCGCCGCGGGCACGATGCCGGCCGCCGCCGCACCCTGCGCCTGCTGCTCGGCACCGGACTGCTCGGCGGATTCACGACCTACAGCGCCCTCGCGATCGACAGCGCCCTGCTACTGCGGGACGGCGCCGTTGGGATTGCCCTTGCCTATGCGCTCGGCACGGTTCTGCTCGGTGGCCTCGCTACCTGGCTGGGCATCGTGATCGGCGCGGCGCTGCACCAACGCAGGCGCGATGGCCAGGCACCCGCTGCGGGGGAGGATGGATGACCCCACTCCTGGTCCTGACAATCGCCGTCGCTGGCGGCGTGGGCGCGGCCGCGCGCCTCTATCTCGACGGCCTCGTGCGCTCCCGCCTCGGCGGCGCGTTCCCGTTTGGCACCACGATCATCAACGTGAGTGGCTCGTTGCTGCTCGGCCTCGTCACCGGCCTCGCCCTGAATCACCTGCTCGCGCCGGAGTGGGGTCTCGTGCTCGGCGTCGGCCTGCTCGGCGGCTACACGACGTTCAGCACGGCCAGTTTTGAGACCGTGCGGCTGGCCCAGGCCCACCGTTATCTGGCCGCGCTGGCCAACGGAATGGGCATGCTCGGGGCATCCGTTGCCGCCGCCGCACTCGGTCTCTGGGTCGGGCTCGCGCTGGGCTAGCGTTCCCGGGCCCATGGTGCGACCGCGTGCCCATAATCTTACCCGGGCCCGCGTTCCGGGCCCGGAACGACAGGTGGGGCAAGGATCTCGCTACGGCTCGTCGAAGTAGAGGTGCGCGTGCAGGCGGCAGCCGGGATTGAACTCGGCGGTGCAGCGCGGGCAGCGATCCGCCCGGCGATACTCCGTGATGCTGAGCTCACGATGGCAGGCGCCGCACAGAATTGCGAGCTCCGACCACTGCGCCAGCGGCCACCGCCGCGTTGCGTGGGGGGTGGGTTCGAGCCGCACGGCCTCGTCGTGGCATCGCGAGCAGGGGTAGTACCGCAGGCAGCAGGCGAATTTGATCGCCACGATGTCGCGTTCCGAGTGAAAGTGGATGCACCGGGTCGACGCATCGAGAACCGCCCCGAATACGGTCGGCGCGGCACCCGCCGCAGAGGGGGCCGCGCCGTCGTGCGCACTCATCGGGCTTTCATCGCGCTCATGTGGCGAGCGTTCGTCGGGCATACTCATCGGGCTTCGTACGAGTGGGCGGTGTTACTCGCCCGCTCCGGCAGCCGCGGTCATCTGGGCGGTGACGAAGGCTTCGAAGGCGGCAGCGTCGGTGAAGGCGCCGGTGTAGCTCACGCCGTTCACCAGCACTGTGGGCGTTCCCGTGACTTTTTCAACGTCGGAGTTGGGAATCGGTCCAGCGATCGCGCGTTGGGTCGACGCGGCGACCCAACCGGAATACGTCTGATCGGTGATGCAGCTGGCGACAGCGGTGGAGGTCACCCCGGCTCCCGCCACGAGGCTCGTCAGCTGAGCATCCGTCTTACCGTTCGAATTCTCGGTGGGCTGGTCGGCGAACATTGCCGTATTGAAGGCGAGAAAGTTGTTGGGGTCGTCGTTTGCCACGCAGGCGGCTGCGTTTGCGGCTCGGGTGGCGTACTTGGTGCCCGACGACAGCCGGTCGAGAATCGAGATCGGGTGGATCTCGACCGTCGCGTTGCCGGCGGTGACCCAGTTGGTGATCTGCTCACCGTTGGTGGTTTCGAAGTTGCCACAGATCGGGCAGAGGTAGTCGACGTACATCACGATATTGGCCGTGTTGGTCAGGGCAGTCTGGTCGGTGGCGATGGGATCGGCGTCGGCGGCGAGGGCGACCGTCGTGTCGGCGGAGACCGTGGTTCCGTCGCTGCCGAGCAGAATGCCGTCGCTGGCCATATTGGCCGGGCCCGGCGCCGCCGGAGCAGTGACGTTGTTCACGATAACGAGGGTCACGATGGCGACCACGGCGAGCAGGCCAACACCGATGCCGCCGCGCAGAAAGAGGCGACGGCGTTTGTCCCGCTTGACCTGTTCGGCGCGCATCAGCCGCGCGTGTTCGCGGGCCTCCTCGCGGCGATCTTTCTTGGGAGAGCGGGCCGGGCCGGAAGTGCTCATGCGGTAGTTCACCATTCATTCGTCGCTGCGCTGCCGGAGCAGCCGTTGCCTACGAGGCTAGTGGGCTGGCCTCACGGTCCGGTTCACGCCGGCCGGGAGGCGTCTGGGAGGCGACTGGGAGCCGACCAGAAGGCGGCTGGTAGAGCACCCGGGGGGTGCGCCACCTCGGGGACGTGGCCAATTCAGGAAAAGGCCGGCCGGCAGCATCCGGTGCCCGGGCAGACCGCGGATGCCGGCATGCCGGATCCAGATTTTCTGAATTCGCCACGGGGCACCGACCAGCCGGTCCACGCCGTATTCAACAGGTAGATCGGCTGGTGGACGCCCTACACGTGGTCGCGCCAGCTGTGCTCGGGTGCGAAGCCGAGCACGCGGCGGGCCTTCTCAATGCCGAGCAGCGTCTCGTGCTCGCGCACGACTCGTGTGAACGCGACGTCGGGAAAGACACTGGCGGCCAATTCCGCGCTGGGGCGACTCGAGACGGTATCGGCGGCGGCAATGATGAACCGGTCGAAGCCGGGGCCGGCCACCTCGAGCGCGCGCGCCACGGCCTGTGCGCCGTCGCGGCCGTCGATGTAACCCCACAGGTTCCACTTGCGAGTGAGCGGATCGGTGTCGTAGCCGGGAAAGGCCGCATAGTCGGCCGGGTCCATCACGTTGGAGAAGCGCAGGGCGGTGATGCTCAACCCCGGATCCCAGCGCACCAGCTCGATCGCCATCTGCTCCTCGAGGTGCTTCACCAGAGAGTAGGTACTCTCCGGTCGTGCTGCGTAATCCTCATCGACCGGCAGGTAGGGCGGATCGGTGTCAAACGGCAGTCCGAGCACCGTCTCGCTCGACGCGTAAACGATGCGGGTGATGCCAGCGCGCCGGGCGGCCTGGAACACGTTGTAGGTGGAGAGCATGTTGTTGTGGAAAGTGGCGACATCGGGGCGGATGCCCGGGGCCGGGATCGCGCCCAGATGCACGACCGCGTCGAACCCGTCGGCCGTGTCATCGACCCCCTGGAAGGCATCCGCCACCTCGCCGTAGTCGCGCAGGTTGATGTTCAGGAACCCGGGGCCGCGGGTGCCGGCCTGGTCCAGGTTCATGACCGTGTGGCCCTCGGCGCGCAGCCGGGTGACGACGGTGCGACCGAGCTTGCCGCTGCCGCCGGTGACGATGACGCGCACGCCTCAGGCCTCGCGCTTCGTCGGCGAGACGGTCTTGCGTGGGTCGGTTTCGGCGAGGTTGCCGATGGCCGAATCGATGCGTGTGAGCACCTCGGCGTCGAGGCTGACCCCCGCCGCCTTCACGTTGGCGGCCACCTGCTCAGGACGGCTGGCACCGATGATGGCCGACGCCACATTCGTGTTCTGCAGCACCCAGGCGATGGCCAGCTGCGCCATGGTGAGCCCGAGGTCGTCGGCGATCGGCTGCAGATTCTGCACGCCGGTGAGTACCTCGTCGGCCATCCAGCGCGAGATCATGTCCTTGCCGCCATGCTCGTCCGTGGCCCGGCTGCCCTCGGGCAGCGGCTGGCCCGGCCGGTACTTTCCGCTGAGTACGCCCTGCGCCACCGGCGACCAGACGATCTGCGAAACGCCCAGCTCGACGGATGCCGGCACCACCTCGTCGTCGATGACCCGCCACAGCATGGAGTACTGCGGCTGGTTGGAGATGAGCTGCACACCCAGCTCGGTGGCGAGCTTGTGCCCGGCGCGCAGCTGCTCGGCATTCCACTCGCTCACGCCGATGTAGAGCGCCTTGCCCTGGCGCACGACGTCGGCGAAGGCCTGCATCGTCTCTTCCAGCGGGGTCTCCACGTCGTAGCGGTGCGCCTGGTAGAGGTCGACGTAGTCAGTTTGCAGGCGGGTGAGCGACCCGTCGATGGACTCGAGAATGTGCTTGCGGGAGAGTCCCACATCATTGTGCCCCCTGGGGCCGGTCGGCCCGAACACCTTGGTGAAGATCTCCAGCGACTGGCGCCGTTCGCCCTGCAGCGCCTCGCCGAGCACGGTCTCGGCCTGGGTGTTGGCGTAGACATCCGCCGTGTCAAAGGTACTGATTCCGGCGTCAAGCGCCGCCCGCACGCACTGGGTGGCCACATCGTTCTCCACTTGGGAGCCGTGGGTGAGCCAGTTGCCGTAGGTGAGCTCGGAGATCTTCAAGCCGCTATTGCCGAGGTATCGGAATTCCATGTGGTCCTGTTCTGTCAGCTGCACTGTCGATTTGTAGACCGTGGCAACCTATCACGGTGTTCCGCATGCGGGCCGGGTAATCTGGGAGCCGCAACGACGAAGGGAACACCGTGCAGGGCTCCAGCAGTGACGACGTGCGACGGCACAACCTGGGCGTCATCCTGCGTTCCCTCCACCGCAACGGACCCGCCTCCCGGGCCCAGCTGACCCGCCTAACCGGGCTGAACCGGTCCACCATTGGCGCCCTCGTGGCCGAGCTTTCAGCGCGCGGCCTGATCCAGGAACGCGACCCCGACCCCACGCGGCTTGTCGGCCGGCCCAGTCCCGTGGTGGCGGCCAACCCCCGTGTGGCCGCGTTCGCCGTGAACCCGGAGATCGACGCGGTGACCGTGGGCCTGGTGGGGCTGGACGGCGTCGTACGCCGGCGCATCCGTCACCCCACCGAGCTGTCGCCAACCGTGGCCGAGGCTGTTGGCATCGCCGCGGCCGTCATTAACGACCTGCGAGCCGAGCTGGAGAGTGAGTATTCCCCCATCGGTATAGGCGTGGCGGTGCCGGGCCTGGTCCGGGTATCCGACGGTCTCGTGCGGCATGCCCCGCACCTCGGCTGGGTTGACGCGCCCCTGGCCGCGCTGCTCGCGGCCGCCACCGGGCTGCCGGTGCGCGCCGCAAACGATGCCAACCTCGGGGTCACCGCGGAGCGCTATTTCGGCGCCGGCCGCGACGTTGACGATCTCGTCTATCTGAATGGCGGCGCCAGCGGCATCGGCGGCGGCATTGTGGTGGGCGGTGTGTCGGCGCGCGGTGTAGCCGGATTCGCTGGCGAGTTCGGTCACACCCGGGTCAGCGGCGCTGAGCGGACCGACTCGGCCGGTATCCCCGGCACCCTCGAAGCCGAGGTGCGCCGCAGCGCGCTGCTCGGCGTACTCGGGCTGGAACGGGCGGATGCCGACGAGCTCGAACAGGCCCTGCTCGGCTCCCATGCGCCCTCCGTTCGCGCCGAGGTGAACCGCCAGCTTGACGCGCTGTCCGTGGCCCTGGCCGGTGCGGTGAACCTGCTCAACCCGGAACTGGTGGTGCTCGGCGGTTTTCTCGCCGCCCTGCATGCCGTCGACCCGGACCGGCTGCGCGCCGGGGTGGCCAGGCTCTCGCTCGCCGCGCCGAACGCGGACGTGCGGGTCTGCGCGGCCGCCCTCGGCTCCGACCTGCTCATGATCGGAGCCGCCGAGCTTGCCTTTGAATCGCTGCTGGAGGACCCGGCCGGCAGCAGCCGATGATCGTCTACGCCGGCCCGGCACTGCTCGTGCGGCTGCTGGTGCCAGCCCGCACCGGACCGGACTGGGGCGCCGCCCTGCGCGATTTCGCCGAGGTGCAGGTGGTTTCCACGCCGCTGGCCGTGGCCGAATGCAGCGCCGAGGCTGTGCTTGCCGGGCTGGAGCAGGGGATGACTGTCGAGTGCGTGCTCGACCGGCTCAGCACACTGGTTGACCCCGTTGACGGGCTGGTCGAGCTGGTTGACCTGGAACCGGTCGAGATGGAGGCACGGGCGACGAAGTTTGCCGCGAACGGGCTGGCGCTGGGCCACGCCCGGCATCTGGCGGCCGCCGAACTGTGCTTTCGCGACCTCGCCGAACCGGGGGAGAAGCTCGCCTTCGGCGCCGACGACGGCCGGCAGGCGCGGGTGGCGACAGCCTGCGGCTGGCATGTGCTCTGAGCTCGAACCCATCGCGTGGGAATAGCCGGACGCCGCGGGAACTTACTCTTGAAGCACACCCGCTCACGCCCGGACCTGTTTCGATGACGCAGGTGCCACTCGCTGGACCGACAGGTGCAGCCGCGCGCGGCCCGGCTGCAAGGCGATTACGGCCCGCTGCGGCGGTCGGCTCCGAGCATCCGTTGCCCCGACACCCACACCGTTACCAGCTGGAGGATCTTTTACACGTGACTACTGCCGCCATCCCCGTCGTGAGCAGGGCCCAGCTCGCCTCGACCGCCGCGCACCCCGGGGACAGACTGACTCGCCGCCAGCGCGTCGTCTACATTCTCATTCTCGGCGCGCTGACTGCTCTCGGCCCGTTCACCATTGACCTGTATCTGCCGGCGTTCCCGACGCTGGAGAGCGAGTTCAACGTGATGCCCTCGGTCATTCAGCTCACCCTGACCGGAACGATGATCGGGTTTGGATTCGGGCAGCTGGTCGTGGGCCCGTGGAGTGACAAGGTTGGTCGCCGACTGCCGTTGATGCTCGCCACCGGGGTGCACATTCTCGCCTGTGTCGGCGCCGCCATCTCGAACGACATCGTGATGCTCGCGGGGTTCCGCGTGCTGCAGGGCTTTGGCGCTGCGGCCGGCGCGGTCGTCGCGATGGCCATGGTACGCGACCTGTTCGGCGGTAAGCCGCTCGTGCGTATGCTCTCCCGTCTCGCCTTGGTCAGTGGCCTTGCGCCGGTCCTGGCGCCGGTGATTGGCTCACAGCTGTTGCTCGTCATGAACTGGCGCGGCATCTTCTGGGTGCTCGCCGCCTATGGTGTCATCGTGATTCTGGCCGTCGCCTTCTGGATCGTCGAGACCCTGCCCGAAAGTGAACGCCACGCGAAGGGTCACAACACCCTGGCTCAGCGCTACAAGGCGGTGCTGAGCGACCGCACCTTCGTGGGCGTCGCGATCATCGGGGCGATGACCTTCACCGGGTTGTTCTCGTATCTGTCGGCCTCGCCGTTTCTGTTTCAGGACGTGTACCAGTTCAGTCCGCAGGAGTACGGCCTGCTGTTCGCCGTTAATTCCCTCGGCGTCGTCACCGGGGTGCAGCTCAGCTCGCGCCTGATGCACCGATTCAGTATTGGTCCGCAGTGGATCCTCTCCGTCTCCACGGTCGTGCTGCTGCTCACCGCCGGTGCGATCGTGCTGCTCGACCTGGCCGGCGTGGGGCTGTGGGGCACCCTGGTGCCACTCTGGTTCTTCATCGCGGCCTGCGGTTTCACCCTGCCGAGCGTGCAGGTCATCGCCCTCAACGCCCACGGACACGAGGCCGGAACGGCGGCGTCGTTGCTCGGCGCGGCCAACTTCGGTGTGGCCGGTTTGATCTCGCCGATCGTGGGAGTGCTCGGAGTGGGAACGGCGATACCGATGGCATCCGTCATGGGCGTCACCGCTGTGCTCTCGATTCTCTCGCTCTGGCTCATCGTGCGCCCGCGCAGCGTGCCGGCACTCGACCGCTAGCGCGACCTCACGCGCCCGCCGACCGGGCCCACCTTGTGATAATGGGCCCACGATAGAACGTGGTGCGGGAACGCGATGGCGGCAATCTCGGCACGCCGATAACCCAATTGCAGCGGGCTCACCTACGATGGCGGGATGACTAACCCGGAACGCGCCGCAGACCCTGCCGCTCGCCGCGTGTCGCGCCGCTGGCCCGTCATCAGCGGGCTCTCCGCCGTGGCGCTCACCGCTCTGCTCGGCCTCGTCGTGGTCGTGCGGGGCAACGGCCTCGCCCTCGAGGTCGACACCGAGTGGATGGGCGAGATCATCGAGCACCGCTCGCCGATCTGGGAGATTCCGTCGCTGTTCATGAACGCCCTCGGCGGCGGCCTGTTCGGCGTGCTCGTCATTCCGCTGGTCATCACCCTGGCCATCCTGCTGATCAAACGGCCGTGGGCCGCCGGGTACTACCTCGTGGCGACCGTGCTGAGCGCCGGCGGTGTGCAACTCTTGAAACAGCTCTTTGGCCGCGCGCGACCCGAAGACATGCTGGTCGCCTCTGATTTTGGTTCGTTCCCCTCCGGCCACGTCGCCAACGCGGCGACCATGGCGGTCTGCCTCGCCATTATCTTTCCTCGGCTGTGGGTGGCTATCGCCGGCACCGCGTACACGATCGTGATGCTGCTCAGCCGCACCTACCTGGGAGCGCACTGGCTCACCGACACCATCGGCGGGTTGCTCCTTGGCGCCGGGGTTGCCGTCGTACTCTGGGCTCCGGTGGCCGCCAAACTCGACGGCGAACGTGAACTCGCCGCCCGTCGGCGACTCGAACGACAGCGACAGAAAGCGCTCAAATCATGACGAACGCGCTTTACGCACCCCGGCGCAACGGGGATGTCTCGTTCTGGTGGACCCAGCTCGGCCAGCCTGCGCCGCGCGCCGCCCTGCCCGGGTCGACCCGCGCCGATGTCGTCATCGTCGGTGCCGGTTACACCGGGCTGTGGACGGCGTACTACCTCAAGAAGGCGGCGCCGCAATTGCGCATCGTCGTGCTCGAGGCCCGATTCGCCGGATTCGGCGCGTCCGGCCGGAACGGCGGCTGGCTGACCAACTCGGTCACCGGTGGGCGCGAGCAGTATGTGAAAAGCCACGGTCGCCCCGCCGCAGAACAGTTTCAGGCCGCCATGAACGACACGGTCGATGAGGTCATTCGGGTCGCCGCCCAGGAGGGAATCGACGCCGGGATCATCAAGGGCGGCGAGTTCACGGTCGCCTACGACCCCGCGCAACAGCACCGCCTGGAGCGGGCCGCCCGTGCCGAGCAGTCTTGGGCGCACACCGACGTCGAGTTGCTCTCCAAAACTGCGGCGCAGAACCGTATCAACGTGGCGGGCACCACTGGGGGCATGTGGCACCCGCACTGTGCCCGCATCAACCCGGCCGCGCTCGTGGCCGGACTTGCCCGCACGGCCGAGTCGCTCGGGGTAGAGATTTACGAGGACACCCCGGTGAGCGAGATCGCACCACACCGGGCGGTGACCCAGTACGGAACCGTCGACGCCTCGTTCGTGGTGCGCGCGACCGAGGGGTTCACGGCCGGTCTCAAGGGGCTGCACCGAACCTGGCTGCCCATGAATTCGTCGCTCATCGCGACCGAGCCGCTCGCGGCATCCGTCTGGGAGAGCATCGGCTGGTCGGGCCGGGAAACCCTGGGCGATATGGCGCACGCCTACATGTACGCGCAGCGCACGAGCGACGACCGCATCGCGATCGGCGGGCGCGGTGTGCCCTACCGATTCGGTTCCAAAACGGATGCCGACGGCCAGACCCCGCAGGCCACCGTCGACGCCCTACGCGACATTCTGGTGCGCTTCTTTCCGGCGACGGCGGGTGCTCGCATCGACCATGCCTGGTCGGGCGTGCTCGGCGTGCCTCGAGACTGGGCTGCAACGGTGGGTCTCGACCCGCAGACCGGACTGGCCTGGGGCGGCGGGTACGTGGGTACCGGTGTTGCGACCACGAACCTGGCCGGGCGCACCCTGACGGACCTGATTCTCGGCCGGGACAGCGGCCTGGTGGAGCTACCCTGGGTGAACCACCGGGCGCGCTCGTGGGAGCCCGAACCATTGCGGTGGCTCGCTGTCACCGCGCTGTATCGGGCCTATTCCCTGGCTGATCGGGCCGAGCTGACCGGCCGTCGCACGACGTCGCCACTCGCGCGCGTCGCCGACGTGGTGTCGGGCCGGGGGCGCTAAGGGCCCAGACCGGTTCAGTGTCGCGTACACCGGTGCACCAGCTGCGGCCGGAGTCGTCCGAGTTCGGCCAGGGTGAGTGGGTCGGGCGGGCGCACGACAGCGACCCCGAGCGTGTCGATCATGTTTTCCATGCCCGATCGAGGCCAGATCTGGCCGCGCAGGCGCAGCAGCACATCGCCGGCGGAGTCGAGCAGGTACAGGTGGGTGAGAGTGTCGACGGTTCCGCTCTGGTAGAGGTCGACAAGCACGACACTGGCGATATCGGCCGTGTCCCAGGTGGTTACGGTTCCCAGCAGGCTGCGGCTCTGGAGGCTGTCAGCGGTGATGGTCACCCACATTTTGCGTGCTCTGTACACTCCTACGACGCCGAGAATGGTCAACCCGAGTTGAATGGCGGCGACAAACATCCAGGTGCCCTGCGGAATGGTGAGCCAGTACAGCACGATCAGCAGGGGCACCAGCAAGGACAGTGCTGCAATGATCGCCCGGGCGACCAGCTGTCGCCGGGGTCGCACAACCTGCGTCCCTCGTGGCTCGAACCCGTCGCTGACCATGTATTCCACCCCTTAGAGCGAGTATTGCGCATATCAGATGGTTAATCTGTCCTGCCTGTTGGGGGTAGACGAACCTGTCTGAAACGACTGCACCGGTGGGCCGGTGAGTCCCGAGGGGGAGTCGTGCGGTATGCCCGGCGTAGAATTGGTCCGTGCACTCACGGGCCGTTCGCGAACGCGACAACACAGCGAAGCGGCACCGACTACATCCGGCGCAGGTGGTCGTTTCTGGTTTTGCCCTGACCATTTTCGTCGGTACGGCGCTGCTGATGCTGCCCAACGCCCGGGTCGGGCTCGGCGGGGCATCGTTTCTCGAGGCGCTGTTCACCGCGACGAGCGCCGTGTGCGTCACCGGTCTGACCGTCGTCGACACCGCGGTGTACTGGACGCCGTTCGGCCAGATCGTCATTCTGCTGCTCATTCAGATCGGCGGGTTCGGGATCATGTCATTCGCCTCGGTTGTGGGGCTTGCGATCGCCCGCAAGCTCTCGCTGCGCTCGCGCATCACGGCGGCCGCAGAGACCAAGAGCGTCGGCCTCGAAGACGTGAAGGGGCTCGTGTTCGGCGTCGTGCGCATCTCCCTCGCCATTGAGGTCACCGCGGCGGTTCTGCTCGCACTGCGCTTCATGATCGGCTACGACGAGCCCGCGGGCCGGGCGATCTGGCTCGGAGTGTTCCATTCGGTGTCGAGCTTCAACAACGCCGGCTTCGCCCTGTTCAGCGACAACCTCATGGGTTATGCAACGGATGCCTGGATCTGCCTGCCGATCTCCGCCGCCGTCATTCTGGGTGGGCTCGGCTTTCCCGTGATCGTGCAACTGCGGCGGCAGCTGCGGACGCAGGTGCGGCATCCGTTTCGCTGGTCGATTCGTACCTGGACCATGAACACCCGCATCGTGGTCGCCGGCACAATCGTGCTACTTATTCTCGGAACGGCATATATCATGGCCGTTGAATGGTCGAATCCGAATACGCTCGGCCAGCTGGATTGGCCGGGCAAGCTGCTCGCCGGTTTCTTTCAGGCGGTGCAGACTCGCACCGCCGGTTTCAACAGCGTCGACATTGCCCAGCTCGACTCCGCGACCCTGCTCGGCATGGACATTCTGATGCTGATCGGCGGCGGCCCGGCCGGAACCGCCGGAGGCATCAAGATCACGACTTTCGCCGTCTTGTTTTTCATTATCTGGACCGAGGTGCGCGGCCAGGTGGCCGTCAACGTCTTCGGCAAGCGGCTCTCCCGGGCGGTGCACCGCGAGGCCATCACCATTGCCCTGCTCGCCGTCGGTGTCATTACCGCCGCGACCACGGCCCTCATGCTCATGACCGACATCTCGCTCGACGCGCTCCTGTTTGAGACGATCAGCGCCTTCGCGACCGTGGGACTGTCGACCGGTATCACCGCGGGGCTGCCCTGGGAGGGGCAGGTCATTTTGATTCTGCTCATGTTCATTGGCCGTCTCGGCCCCATCACCTTTGCGTCGGCCATCGCCCTGCGAGAGCGTAACACCACCTACGAGTATCCTAAAGAAAGGCCGATCATTGGCTAAATATTCGCTGTTCGGGCATCGCGACCCCGCCCGCCTCGCCGAAGCCGAATCGGTCGTCGTCATCGGTCTCGGCCGGTTCGGTAGCGCCCTCGCCCTCGAGCTCATGAAAAGCGGCACCGAGGTGCTCGGCATCGACGGTGACGAAGAGGTCGTGCAACTGCACAACCGCCTGCTCACCCACGTGGTGCGCGCCGACTCCACCAAGGAGGCGACCTTGCGGGAACTCTCGGTACCCGACTTCTCGAGGGCGGTCGTGGCGATCGGCGGCGACGTTGAGGCGAACATTCTCACCGCATCTCTGCTGCTCAAGCTCGGCATCCCCAATATCTGGGCCAAAGCGGTCAGCGACCCACACGGCGAGATTCTCACCCAGCTCGGCGTCAACCACGTCATCTACCCGGAGAAGGATATGGGGCAGCGGGTCGCCCACCTGGTGCGCGGCGCCATGCAGGACTACATCGAGATCGGCGAGAACTTTGCGCTCGTCAAGACGGCCCCGCCGCGCTCGCTCATCGGCGTGCCGCTCGGCCAGGCCAAGGTGCGCGCCCGCTACGGCATCACCGTGACGGCGTTTCACCGCCCCGGCGTCGGCTGGAGTTACACCTCGCTTGACACCGTGATTGAAGAGGGCGACATCATTCTCATCGCCGGAGAATCGGCGCGGGTCGAAGAGTACAGCCTGATTCGATGAGCGGTCCCCTCGCTTTTCTCGTGGATGCCCCGCTCGGAACCCGCGTCGTCGTGCGCACGCGCAGTGCGGTTGGTTACACCGACGCGCTCGGGTTTCTGCGTGACCGCAGCGCGGCATCCGTTTCGGTGGAGACCAAGCGGGGACTGGTCACGCTCGCGCTGGCAGACGTGGTCGCGGCGAAAGAAGTGCCACCCGCGCCCCGGCCGCGACCGCGACCGCGGCACAGCTAGCTGTTGCTCTTCCAGTCCGTGACGAGGTGGACGAGGTTGAGAACGTTGACGACGCACAGGTGCGGGCCGACGAAGGGGCGCGGCTCGACCGCGCTGTCGTCGTGGCCGAGCATGCGGGCCACCCGTTGAATGAGCCGAGGTGCACCACGCGGCGTGCCGGGCGGGACTGCGTTCTTCGGATTCCACGTTTGTATGAGTAGTCCGGCTGTGTGGGTACCGGTGTGCTTTTAATCCGGTTGGCGGGGCTGCGGAACGACCCGAAGCGGCTCCCCAAGCAGGGTCGTGAGGTCGCGTAGGAACGTGGAGACCCCGTGCGAGCTCGACGAGCTCGGCTGCTCACTCGACACCGACGGCGGCCCGGCATGGGCGGGCCGGGCTCGGCCGGGCCCGGTGCTGGTGGGCACAACGGCCCCTGCGGCAATACCGTCGGCATGCCGCTCGGCGCCACGGTCGACAATTACAACGAGATGACCGGGCGCCACAGCGCGACCGTGCCGACCACCGCGGTTCGGGTCAACCTGCTCAACTGGAACGGCGGCGGGGTGCCCACGGGTATGTTCCCGCCGGTAGCTCCTGCCGGGAGCCCCCTACCTGTCAGGCTCGGCATGAGCACCGGCACACGCCTGCCCGGTGCACTCGGCGCACGGATGAACTGTGGCTTTCGGGCGCCCAAGACGGCTTCGCGCGCAATCACGGCCGTTCCGCTGACGCCCGAGCAGTGTGTGATCGCGCACATGGCGGCGTCGATTCTGCTCGACTATCCGACACCGAAGCGGCGGGCGCAGTTTTCGCTCGTGGAGGCATCCGTTTGGATCTGCCCGGCAGCTGCGCCGCAGATCGAGGCGCACTTCACGGCGACCTCCGATCTGAAACGCAAGTGCTGCCCGTACCTCCCTACTCTGCGGCTGGCGATACCCGCCGCCGCGGCATGGCGCTCGTGCGATTCGTCGAGGCCAACGGGCGGCCGGCTGGCAGGTTGACGCCGACGAACTACCGACCACCTGCCGATGGTGCTGCAATTCTCGGCCCTTTCGAATTCGCCGATCGCGCAGGAACTGCTCGCCGCGCACCGCGACTGCATCGCGGTGCTGCGTTCGGCGCTCGAGACGGTCGGCATGACCTACCTCGGCAGTCTGAAACCGTTTTCCGTGCACGCGACTGGGGCCAGAGAGAAATGGATACGTCGAGTGTGACCGCCGGGGATGACCTGCTCTGGGTCGTTTTTCCCTATGCCGCATCGGGCGTGTTCGTGGTCGGCCACCTGCTGCGCCAGCGCTGCGACCAGTTCGGCGGGCATGTCGTTGGCCTGGTCAATCCCAAGCCGTGGCTCGAATTCTTCGGCGTGACCGAGCACGTGCACCATCTCGGCGCGACCGGGCTCGACAGTTTCACGGCCGCATCGACCGTCGCCGGGCTCGCCGTTTTGATCTATCGTCGCAGCCTGACCAAGCGGGTACCGCTCGTCACGATGGTGATGGACAAGGTCGTTCACCCGTTCGGTGCACGTGTTCTCTGCCCCGCTTGGCTACCTCAGGCGCCCCGACCTGGTCTACCGTTCGCGGGATGTCCCCCGCGGTGCCGGGTCGCGGGCGCCCCGCCGCGGCTGGGAGAAGAGCGAGCGCCCGCTCGAGCGCTCGCGGAGGGAGGACACTGGGAGCATGTCGGTACGGAGTACCCGCAGGAGTAGTTGACACACAGAGTCACAATCTGCCCGGAGGAATACTGTGCCTGCTTCTGGCCTTGGGTATAGAGCCGCCCGCACGCGGAGGGGAATCCCAGGGGAATCCACTGCGCGGGTCAGGGGGCGTCAGCGTGTTTCACGAATGACAACAGAAAGTGTCGAATCAGTGACTTCAGTAATTCCCGTCAGCACCAGAGGAAGCCGGCTGCCCAAATGGGCAGGTTCCTTCGGCGTTCAGATCATCGCCGCGCTCATCATTGGTCTCGGGCTCGGGCTGCTGGCCAAATACACCGGTAGTACCGAGGCGAACCCCAATGGTCTCGGTGCCACACTGAAAATTATCGGGTCGAGCTACGTCTCGCTGCTTCAGGCCGCTGTTGTGCCGCTCATCTTCACGGCCGTGGTCAGCTCCATCGCCAACCTGCGCGCGGTGTCCAACGCGGCGAAGCTGGCCTGGAACACACTGCTCTGGTTCGCCATCACCGCGTTGATCGCCGTCGTGATCGGCATCGGTCTGGGTGTGCTGGTGCGCCCGGGAGCAGGAACCGGCATCAGCGAGAATACCGAATACACTGGCAAGACCGGCGACTGGTGGGCCTTCTTGACCGGGCTCTTCCCGAAGAACTTCCTCGGCCTCGGAGCCGACACCGCCGTCGTCGACGGTGTCACGAGCACGAGCGTCAGCTTCAACGTGTTGCAGATTCTGGTCATCGCCATCGTCGTGGGCATTGCTGCCTTGAAGGTGGGCAAGGCGGCCGAACCTTTCCTCAACCTGAATGCCTCGGCCCTTGCGGTCATTCAAAAGGTGCTGTGGTGGATTATTCGCATCGCACCGCTGGGCACGATCGGCCTGATCGGTAACGCGGTCGCGGTCTACGGCTGGGACACCATGGGGTCGTTGGGCAAGTTCGCCCTGACCATCTACATTGGCCTGGTCCTGGTGCTGTTCGTGGTCTACCCGGTGCTGATCAAGTCTCACGGACTCTCCGTCAAGCAGTATTACTCCGGTGTCTGGCCAGCCGTTCAACTGGGTTTCGTGTCGCGCTCATCCATCGGTACCCTTCCACTGACGCAGCGCGTCACCGAGCGCAGCTTGGGTGTACCGCGCGGGTATGCATCCTTCGCCGTTCCCCTCGGCGCGACGACCAAGATGGATGGCTGCGCGGCCATCTATCCGGCCGTCGCCGCCATATTCGTGGCACAGTTCTTCGGCATTCAGCTTGATGTCACCCAGTACCTGCTGATCGTCCTGGTGTCCGTGCTGGGTTCCGCAGCCACTGCCGGTACCACGGGTGCCGTAGTAATGCTGACGCTGACCCTGTCCACGCTGGGACTGCCGCTGGCGGGGGTCGGCCTGCTGCTGGCCATCGACCCGCTCATCGACATGGGCCGCACCGCCGTGAACGTGGCGGGCCAGGCCCTCGTGCCGACGATCGTGGCCAAGCGACAGGGCATCCTCGACGAGACGCTGTACAACGCTCCGCGGACCGCGCAGCCGTTTGCGGACGATTCCAACGATTCCAACGAAGCGACGCCGAGCGAGCTGGCCGATACTCGGGCCTAGCTAGACGTTGTCGAGGGCGATCGTCAGATCGGCGAGCCGCGCCGGATCGACCGGTTCGCCGCGGCGAATCAGATTCTGCACGGCGTCGTTGACGTTCCAGACGTTCACGTTCATGCCCGCGACGACCCGGCCGGCATTCAGCCAGAACACGACGAATTCCCGGCTGGCCGGGTTGCCGCGGTAGACCAGATCGGCGCCGCGGGTGAGCGAGCCGAAGCCGGAATACTCCATACCGAGGTCGAACTGGTCGGTGTAGAAGTACGGGACGGCGTCGAAGGACACGTTCTGGCCGAGCATCGACCGTGCCGCCACCGGGCCGCTGTTCAGGGCGTTCGCCCAGTGCTCGTTGCGCAGGCGCTGCTTGATCAGCGGATGCTCGGCGTTGGCCACATCGCCGGCCGCAAAGACATGCGGGTCGCTCGTTTGCAGGCTCGCATCGACGAGGATTCCATTGTCGACCGCGAGCCCGGCCGCGTGGGCGAGTTCCACGTTCGGAACCGCGCCGACCCCCACCACGACGAGGTCGGCGGGCACGATGTCACCGCCGGCCAGCAGCACCCCGGTCACCTGGCCGTCGGTTTCGACGAAGCCCTCCACCACCACGGAGCGGCGCACGACCACCCCGTGCTCCTCGTGCAGGGTCGCGAACAGGCCCCCGAGTTCCTCACCGAGCGCCGCCGCGAGCGGCACCTCGCCGCGCTCAAGGATGGTCACCTCGTTGCCGAGGGTTCGTGCCGTCGCGGCCACTTCCATGCCGATCCACCCGGACCCAACGACCACGAGCCGTTTGCCGCCATCGGCCAGCAGGGTATGCAGCACCTCGGAATGGTCGAGGGTGCGCAGGTAGTGCACCCCGCCGAGGTCCCCGCCCGGCACGGTCAGGCGGCGAGGTCGTGAGCCGGTCGTCAGCAGCAGCCGGTCGTAGCGGCGCGACTGGCCATCGTCGGTGCTGATTCGGTGCGCCTTGAGGTCGAGGCCGACCGCGCGGGTGCCGGGGTGAAACTGCACGTCGCGGTCGGTGTACCAGCTCTTGTTTTCAACGAAGACGGAGGCCCGGTCGGCGGTGCCCGCGAGATAATCCTTGGACAGCGGCGGGCGAATGTAGGGAAGGTGTTCTTCGGCGCCGACCAGGTGAATATCCCCGTCGAAGCCGTCATCGCGCAGGGTGCGCGCAGCACTCGCGCCGGCGAGGGACGCCCCCACGATCACGAAAGTCTGTTGGTCTGCCATCTGTGCTCCTCCCTCGAAAGCGTGCTCTGACTGTACGAGGGTTTGCCCGATTGGGCGAGGGGCGCAGGTCGATTGAGGCGGCGGCGAGCGTGTCGACGAGTGTGCCGTCCACGAGGTGAACAATATTGAACGTCACCTCGCACTCCGCCGCAGCACGACAACGTGGGACTCTGCGTTCGCCCATCGTCTCCGCTGTCTGACGACGACCGAGTGTGACGCTGCACACGACACCTACCCCGCACCGGGCACGGGCCGATCTGCAGTGCCACCGTCGAGAGCGGCGTGAACGTGCGTGCGCAGTTCTGGAAGCACGTCGGCGATGAACCACGGATTCTGAGCATGCCATCGGAAGTTCAGCGGTGACGGGTGCACAAGCGGAAACTGCTCCGGGACGAAACGACGATGGTTTCGTACCGTGGCTGTCAGCGTGTCGTGCCGCGCTGACGGCAGGTAGTGAATCTGCGCGTACCGACCGATCAACAGGGTTAGCCGAATATCGGGCATCAGCGCCAGCAGCCGCGGATGCCATCGATCAGCGAACCCTTTCCGAGGTGGTAGGTCGCCGCTGGTGCCCGTCCCGGGGTAGTAGAAATCCATGGGGAGTACGGCGAACAGATCCGGATTTCGGAACTGCTCTTCAGTGACACCCAGCCAGTCGATCAGATTCTTCCCGCTGGCGTCGTCCCACGGCACACCGCTCGTCTGCGCCTTGCGCCCGGGCGCCTGCCCAATCACCGCGATCCGGGCGCGTGCAGACGCAACGTAAACCGGCTGCCACCCGCGCTGTCGCATACGGGCACTGTTCTCGTCGTTGATAACGGACTGTCTTATTGTGTCGAACGCATCCATTAGGGCTCGTTCATGCCGGTGGTCTGGATCGTGGCCAGGTCGACGCTGCGGTTGCGGAACATTCCGCTATGACCTCCATCGCTATTCTCCACTCTTTCGTCGGGATAGGTGATCCTGCCGTCGTGAACCCGCGCGAACGCGTTCATTTCGGCGCGCCGGGTCGACGAGGCCGACATGATGTCGAGTACCTCCACCCGCGCAATGATCAGCGCATCCGTAATCAGCCGGCGATGGCACCGCCACGGCACGGCCTCGCTGCCCATGATCGCCGGAGACGTACGCGCCGCATTCGGGGCAGACCCCTTCGAGCCACCAGGCGGGGTCACCGGCGATCGGTTCGATTGTGTCGTGTGCTCTGATCGATGACCTCCTTCTTGCAGTATGGCCCCGCGAGCAGGAAAAGACCCGAGGCACCCCGCTGAGCAGAGGGGGCCTCGGGTGGGAGCAGGGAGCGTCAGCTCGGGTTGGCTGCGCCGGGACGCGCGCAGTGAAACCAGGCGAGGCCGGTGCAGAGCACGCGGAACACCGAGCAGCCGATGAAGAAGGCGGTCGGGCTCATGGCGATGAGGGCCATACCCACGATGAACGTTCCAAAGGCGGCGATCGCGGCGGTCCAGCCGATCGCGGCGGTCCAGCCGATCGCGCCGCCGATGAACGTGAAGATGGCGCCGCCGAACCGGTCGCAGAGCGGCCCGGTTCGTGACCAGCCTGTTCGCTTGCCGTTCGGGGTGAAGTTCGCAAACGCCGTGACAAATGATTCCGGCCAAAGCGGAGATCGGGCTGCTCGGTGCGGGTCGCGGTACTGTGGAACAGTGAAAACTCAGCTCAAGCTTGGGGCCGAACTCGGGGCCGTCGTGATCACCGTGTCTGATCGCTGTTCGCGCGGCGAACGCGAGGACCGGTCGGGCCCGGCCACCGTCGATGCGCTGGAAGAGGTCGGCATTCCGTGCGGGCCGCCGCGGGTGGTGCCTGACGGCATCGAGAGTGTGGCCGGGGCGATTTCGGCCGCGCTCGGCGACGGCGCCCGCCTCGTCGTGACGACCGGCGGCACCGGAGTGTCGGCGCGCGACCTCACGCCCGAAGGCACGGCCACCCTGCTGCACACGATTCTGCCGGGCATTTCCGAGCGGATGCGCGCGGTCAGCGTCGCGACGATCCCCACCGCGGTGCTGTCCCGCGGCATTGCCGGCATCGCCGATTCGGTCGGCAATAACGGTGCCCTGGTCGTGAATCTGCCCGGTTCGGCCGGCGCGGTGCGCGACGGTGTGGCCATTCTCGCGCCGCTCGTGCGGCATATCATCGACCAGCTCGACGGCGGCGACCACTGATGGGCACGGGTGCCGTTTCGCTCGGATTCGCCCGGGTGACCGAGTCGCTGCTCGATGTCGGCGAACACGTCAGCGCGGTGTCCGGCGCGACGCACGGCGCCGTCGTCACGTTCATCGGGCAGGTGCGCGACCACGATCCGGATGCTGCCGGCCGCGTCACCGGCCTCGACTACAGTGCACACCCCGACGCGGGGCGCATTGTAGGTGAGATCGCGGACCGGGTGCGGGCGGAGCATCCGCTTGTGGTCCTGGCGGTCAGCCATCGCATCGGACATCTCGAGGTCGGCGACCTCGCCCTCGTCGCGGTGGTCGCGAGCGCGCACCGAGGCGACGCTTTTGCGGCTTGCGAGGGTCTCGTCGAGGCGGTGAAGGCCGAGGTTCCGATCTGGAAGAAGCAATATGAGGTCGACGGAACGCATTCCTGGGTCGGTTTGTAGCGGCTACCCAGGTCCTCAGCCGCCGGCGAAGGGCGGGAGAACATCGACCGCGTCGGTGGGTGCGAGAGTGACCGAGTCATCCGTGGCGCGTGCGCCGTTCACGAGCAGGGAACACAGCCCGAGCACGCGCACGAATTCGCTCCCGTAGCGCTCGGCGAGCTGCGCGCGCAGCTCGCCGATCGTGCCCGCGTCGAGCGTGACCGTGTCGGCCTGGGCGGCTTCGGCGGCGCCGGCGAAGAATCGCAGGGTCGCCATCAGGGTGTCCCGGGCGCCCAGTCGCGGGCGAGTTCGCTCGCGGCGGCGCAGGCGGCTTCAATGTCGGCGCTGGTTCCGCCGTTCTTCGCGGCGGCAAGGCCGATCAGAAAGGTGCTGAGGGGTGCGGCCGGCCGTGCCACATTGTGCGCGACGTCGCGGGCCAGATCGAGCAGGTCCCCCACCGGCACCTCGGCCGGGTCGAGCTGGAGCAGGTCGGCGAGGGCGGTGAGCCAGTCGTCGAGCGCTTCGGGAGGTAGTGGTGCAGAGCTCATTCGGGGTCACTCCTCGGGTCGGGCTGGATGGTTGGGCGCACCGGTCAGACGAGCGGTACTGCTCTCAACATCCTGCCACGTGTCCACGTCGATACCGGCGCCACCCTCGTCCAGCACCCCCACAAGGTTGAGTCCCTCCAGCAGCTCGCGCATGCTGGCCCCGTTGACGCGATCGCCGAGCCGGTCCACCGCTGCGCGCAGGGCGGCGGCGCGGTAGATGCCGGCAAGCCACTGGGCGTGCCCGGTGTAGTCATTGAGGTGCACGCCATCATTCGGCTGACCAATTTTCTCCAGAGCGGATGCTGAAGTGACCAGCAAGCGCGCAGCATCCGCTCCCCAGGGCAGATCGCAGGCGAGAACGATCAGCCAGCCGGCGGGTTGTTCCGCGCAGTGGGCCGCGAGGTGTGAATCGAGCGCGGCCAGACCGGCCGCGATGCCCGCCACCGGGCCGCCGAACGGGGGGTCCTCGAGCGCCCAGATCAGCGCATCGCTCGGTCGGTCGCTCGGTCGGTCACCGGCGGCGGGCCGCGCGGCGGGCGGGCCGACGACGACGGCGTGCCGGGCGACGGGGCGGGCGTCGAGCACCCGGGAGAGCAGGGTACGCCCGGCCACCTCGACCGCGGGCTTGAGCGCGCCGCCGAGGCGGCTGCCGCGTCCGCCGGCGAGCACGATGAGGTCAACGGTAAGCATCCGCTCAACTTTCGGCGCGCAGCCAGTCGCCACTCTTGCCGCCGCTCTTGGCGAGCAGGCGTACGTTCTCGATCGTGACGGATTTATCGAGGCCCTTCACCATGTCAACGACGGCGAGGGCGGCTACCGAGACGGCGGTGAACGCCTCCATTTCGACGCCGGTGCGGTCGGCGGTGCGGACGGTCGCGGTGATGCTGACGCCGTCATCCTCGACGACCAGGTCGACGACCGCGCCGTGTACGCCGATCACGTGGGCGAGCGGGAGCAGGTCGGCGGTCTTCTTGGCGCCCTGGATTCCAGCGATGCGCGCCACCGCGAGCACGTCGCCCTTGGGTGCAGTGCCGTCGCGGAGAGCCGCGATGACCGGGGTGTCGCAGCGCACGAAGCCGGCGGCGGTGGCGCTGCGCACGGTCGGAACCTTGTTGGTCACGTCAACCATGCGGGCCTGTCCGGCCGAGTCGAGGTGGGTGAACAACTGGGCGGGCACGGCCGCGCCGGTCGTGTCGGTGCTGTGCGTCATGATGTCAGCATGACAGTAATGGGGTCGCCGCCGCGAATGTGAGTCGTGTCTTCGGGCACGATGGCGAGCCCGTTCGCCTGCGCCAAGCCGGCAACGAGGTGCGAACCCGACCCGCCGCGGGAGGCCGGGCGCACCTCGGTGTGGGTGCCGGCACCGTCGGTGCGGTGCGTGACGATGACGGGCATGTACTGGGCGCGGCCGGGCGGGGAATTCCATTCGTCGACGACGGTTGCCGTGACGGTGCGGCGGTGCAGGGCCGGGTGGTCGAGGCCCGGGTGGTCCGTGGTGAGTGCGGGCTCGTTGTGCGCCTCGTTCGACGGGTCGACCCGTTCAGCCATGCCGTGACCGAGCAGACGCCGCAGGGCCGGACGCACGAACACCTCGAACGACACGTAGGCGCTGACCGGGTTGCCGGGTAGGGCGAAGATGAGCGGTCCGGGCGCTTTTGCGGTGGCGGGCCAGCGTCCGAAACCCTGCGGCTTGCCGGGCTGCATCTTGACCGGTCCAAAGTTCACGGTTCCGAGTGGTTTCAGTACGGCCTTGACCACGTCGTAGGCTCCTACGCTGACGCCGCCGGAGAGCACGATCACGTCGATCGTGCCGGCCAACTCGGCCAACAGGGCGCGCAGCACGTCTTCGTCGTCGGGCACGGCACCGATCCGTACGGGTATGCCGCCGGCCTCGGCGACGGCCGCCGAGAGCAGAAAGGAGTTGGAGTCGGGAATCTGACCGCGGCGGGTCGGGCTGCCCGGGGTGACGAGTTCGCTTCCGGTCGAGATGACGGCCACGCGCGGAGCGGGGTGCACGAGCACCGAGCTGGTTCCGGCGCTCGCCGCTGCGGCGACCCGGGTGGGCCAGAGTACGCTGCCCGCTCGCAGCACCCGGTCGCCGGCGTGGGCATCTTCGCCGGCCCGGCGCACGTGTGCCGCGGCGTTGGGGGCCCGAACGATGGTGACCAGTTCGGTGCCCTGGTCGGTGTCCTCAATCGGCACTACGGCATCCGCTCCGTCGGGAATCGGCGCGCCCGTCATGATGCGCGCGACGTGCCCGGGCGACAGGTGTGGGTTCTCCGCGGTGCCGGCGGCGAGGTCGGCGACGACGGGCAGGGTGATCGGATTCTGAGCGGATGCGCCGAGCAGATCGGAGCGGATAACGGCGTAGCCGTCCATCGCGGAGTTGTCGAAGGGAGGCGTGTCGGTCACGGTGAATACATCCTCGGCCAGCACCAGCCCGCGGGCCGCGTCAAGCTCGACGCGCACGGGCGGCAGGGGAGCGACACTGCCGAGTACGACCGCGAGTTGCTCGGCAACGGTACGAGCGGATGCGGCGGGTGCGCAGGCATCCGCCCGATCGGTATGCGATTGACCGTGACGGTGGTCGTGCGCATGATCGTGCGCATCGTGTGTGTGGTTCGCGTGATCGCCTGGCGCAGCGTCGCGCACATCGACATTGGGTCGCGCCGTCGACGCAGCCGCAGCCGCAGCCGCAGCCGCAGCCGCAGCCGCAGCCGCAGCCGCAGCCGCAGCCGCAGCCGCAGCGTGCGCGGGGACTCCGGCGCCCGGTCGTTCGGTGTCGGTCACCGCCTAGACCAGGCTGTCGGAGTGGCCGGTGCTGCCGGCATCATCGCGCGCCGACGCGTCCCGCCCAGCCGGGGCGGGCTCGAGCGTGGCCCAGCGGCTGCCGAATCCGGGAGCACGCCCGGCTGTGACGAGGTCATCCCACGCGACGATTCCGCCGGTGAGCACCGAGACATCGGTGAATCCGGCCTCGCGCAGGGCGTTCGCGGCCCGGGCGGCGCGGCCGCCGGCGTGGCAGTGCACGATCAGTGGGGTGTCCTGGGGCAGCGCGGCGCGGCCACTGTCCGAGAGCACGCCATCGGTCACGAGCTCGCCGAGGGGCAGCAGCCGGGCCGTCGGAATCGAACTTTCGGCATATTCGCTCGGCTCGCGCACGTCCACGACGAGAAAACTGTCGGTGCCCGTGCTCAGAGCGGCGAGGCGGTCGACGAGTTCTGCGCTCGAGACCTCGGCGGTGCTGGCGGCGGCGACTCGTGCGGCTTCGGCGGCCACTTCGGTGGTGGTCGGTGCGGCAGCAATGCCGGTTCCCAGCAAGGGAATCTCGCTGAACCGGCCCGACAGGGCGTCGATCACGAGCACACGACCGATTAGCGGTGAGCCGATTCCGGTGATGAGCTTGATGGTTTCGGTTGCCATGAGCGACCCGACCTGGCCGCACAGCGCGCCGAGCACACCGGCGTCGGCGCAGTTGGGCACTTCGCCCTCGGCCGGCGGCGTCGGAAACAGGTCACGTAGGTGCACGCCGGTGACGCCCGAGTCGACTGGCGGGGTGGCCCAAAACACCGAGAGCTGGGCGTCGAAGCGCAAAACGGAGGCCCACACCAGCGGCAGCCCGAGCCGCGCACAGGTGTCGTTGACGAGGAACCGGGTCGGAAAATTATCGGTGCCGTCGATGACCACGTCGTAGCCGCCGATGATCTCGGCGGCGTTGTTCGCGACGAGGCGTTCGGCGTGCCGTACGACGGTGGTTTCCGGGGCGATCTCGGCGATTCGCTCGGCGGCGCTGTCTACCTTGGGGCGGCCGACATCCGCTTGCCCGTGAGCGATCTGGCGCTGCAGGTTGCTCGGTTCCACGTCGTCACCGTCGACGATGCCGATGGTGCCGACGCCGGCCGCCGCGAGGTAGAGCAGGGCGGGGGAGCCAAGTCCGCCGGCGCCGAGCACGAGCACCCGGGCGTTGGCGAGGCGGCGCTGGCCGAGTTCATTGAGCTGGGGGAGACGACGTTGACGAGCGGTACGCACGGATTCGGACGCACTGAGCCGATCAACGGGCTCAACAAGGGGAGGAATAGCCATGACTCAACGCTAAGCGTTGCGCGGCCTCGTGGCCACCCGATCGGCGCCAATGAAACGGCCCGCTGCGGTCGGGCGAGGCGCATGACTCCTGCACTTTGAGGGGGCGCGGTGAAAGCGGCCCGTGATTACGCACTGCCGGCGTCGGACGGCATCACTGTGCAGAAGTTTTGCGCCGGGGTTGACCGGGAACGCACCGACCGTGTTCATTCGTGGCCCACCGGCTTCAGCCACGCCGCGGGCCGCGCCGGCCGGGCCGCGCCGCGGGCCGCGCGCACCGCAGAGCCGCAGGGCCAAGACCGCAGATGCGGTGCTATTCTCCTGATTATGACGCAATATCGTATTATTGAGGCGGCAGAGCTGCTCGGGGTCAGCGATGACACGGTGCGACGCTGGGTGGACGCGGGCCGCCTCGACGCCGTGGCCGACGCATCCGGTCGCCAGGTCATCGACGGAGCCGCGCTCGCCGCCTTCGCGGTGGAACAGGCGAGCGCTCCGGCCGACCCGTCGAGCGTGGGCCGCAGCGCCCGGAACCGCTTCGTCGGCCTCGTCACCGCCATCACCATGGACACCGTGATGGCGCAGGTTGAACTGCAGTGCGGCCCGCACCGGGTCGTCTCACTCATGTCGAGCGAGGCCGTGCGTGAACTCGGCCTCGAAATCGGCTCCCTCAGCGTCGCCGTCATCAAAGCCACCAATGTGATCGTCGAAACCCCCGGGCGGATGCCATGAATCGCTTCTCACAAGTCAGCCCACGAAGGCGGCACCACGGCGTCACAGCGCACCATCGGTTCGCGCCAACCGCGGTGGTGGCCGCGAGCCTCGCCCTGCTGGCCGGGTGCGCCGCCCCCACTCCGGCCAGCTCGCCGACCGCACAGGCTCCGCAAACCCTCACGATCTACGCCGCAGCGTCACTCTCCGGCGTCTTCGACACACTCGCCGCGCAGCTGACGACGGACAACCCGTCGATCACCGTCGAGACGAACTACGACGGTTCATCAACCCTGGTCACCCAGATCAGCGAGGGAGCCCCGGCCGACGTCTTCGCCAGCGCCGACACCAGGAACATGGACGCCCTCGCGGCCGACAACCTCGTCGGCCCGTCGATGCTGTTCGCCTCGAACACGCTGCGCATTGCGGTGGCGCCGGGCAACCCGCTCGGTATCAACACTCTCTCCGACCTCGCCCGGCCCAACGTGATCAGCGTGCTGTGCGCGCCGCAGGTACCGTGTGGGACGGCATCCGCTACCCTGCTCGGCAACGCCGGCGTCACCCTGTCACCGGCCAGCGAGGAACAGAGCGTCACAGCCGTCGTCACCAAGGTCGCCGAAGGCATAGCGGATGCCGGCCTCGTCTATGCGACGGACATCGCGGCGAACCCCGACCGCATCGAGGGCGTGACTCCCGCCGGGGCAGCGGATGTCGTCGCTCACTACCCGATCACGATCGTCAGCGACAGCGCGCATGCCGCCGCCGCCCAGGCTTTCATCGACCTCGTGCTCTCGCCCAAGGGGCAGTCCATTCTCGCCGCCGCCGGGTTTCTCGCCCCATGACTGTTTGGCGGGTATCGAACCGTGAGTTTGGGCCCGAAAAATGGCGTAAACCGGGCCGAAACTCACGGTTCGGTGGCAACGTGATCGCCGGGCACGCATGATCCCGCGGCTGCTGTACATTCCGGCGAGCATCGGACTGGCCCTGCTCATCGTGCCGCTCGCCGGCCTGCTGCTGCGCGTGGACTGGGCCGGCCTCCCCGCGCTCCTGCTCTCGAAGGAGGCGCTCGAGCCGCTCGGACTGTCGCTCGTCACCGCCTTCATCTCCACAATCCTCTGTCTGTTGCTCGGCGTTCCGCTCGCGGTCGTGATCGCCCGGTCGACTCCGCGCGTGGCCGGCCTGCTGCGCGCACTCGTGACGGTGCCGCTCGTGCTGCCGCCCCTCGTCGGCGGAATCGCCCTGCTCTCGTTGCTCGGCCGCACCGGCGTGCTCGGCGAATACCTCGAACTGGTCGGGCTGCGGGTGCCGTTCACGACGGCAGCGGTCGTCATCGCGCAAACCTTCGTGGCCATGCCGTTTCTCGTGATCGCGGTCGAGGGCGCACTACGCACCATGGGCACCCGCTATGAACGTGTCGCCGCAACGCTCGGCACGCACCGTTCAACGGTGTTCGCCCGCATCACCCTGCCGCTCGTGCTTCCCGGCCTCCTGGCCGGCACCGTGCTGAGTTTCGCCCGAGCGCTCGGCGAGTTCGGTGCAACCGCCCTGTTCGCCGGCAACCAGGCCGGCGTCACCCGTACCATGCCGCTCGCGATCTATACCGCATTCAACGGTTCGGGCGTCACCACCGACCAGGCTGTCGCACTCTCACTGCTGCTCATCGCGGTGGCCGTGATCATTCTCGTACTGATCGGCACCCGGCGTGCCGCGGTGCTGTCATGACAGCGGACCACGGCCGTCACGCTGTCGCCTCCTGGGCAATGCCCGACCGGAGACTGTCATGACCCCCGCCCCGCGGAAGACGGCCGCGAGCCCCCTGCTCGAAGCCAGGCTCGCCCTCACCCGCGGCGACTTTGAAATCGATCTTGGACTGACCCTTGCGGCCGGCGATGTGCTCGCCCTCCTCGGGCCGAACGGTTCGGGCAAGTCGACGGTGCTCGAGCTGCTCGCCGGGCTGCTCGCTCCGGACTCAGGAACCGTCACCCTCGATGGCGCCGGCCTGACCGGCCCGAAGCGGTTCATTCCGCCGGAGAAACGCGGCATCGGGTTGCTCGGCCAGGATCCCCTGCTGTTTCCCCACCTCAACGCCCGTGCGAACGTGATGTTCGCGCTGCAGGTGGGTGAATCATCCGCTCTCAACCGGGCACAGGCGCGACGCGTCGCCGATGACTGGCTCGACCGCGTCGGGCTGGGCGGGCGCGGCGACAGCAAACCGGGCGAGCTGTCGGGCGGCCAGAAGCAACGGGTGGCGCTGGCCCGGGCGCTCGCGGCCGGTCCGCGCGTGCTGCTGCTCGACGAGCCCCTGGCGGCCCTCGACGCCGAGACCGCCCCGCACATTCGCCAGCTCATTCGTGAGCAGCTCGCAGCCACCCAGACCAGCGCGATCGTCGTCACCCACGACGTCGTCGACGCGGTCGTGCTGGCCAACCGGGTAGCGGTGCTGCATCAGGGCCGCATTATCGACCAGGGAACGACGACTGCCGTGCTGCAGGCGCCGCGCAACCCATTCGTCGCGGCGCTCGCCGGGGTGAACCTCGTGGTCGGCACGGTTTGCGGCGACGCCGTCGAAGCCCCCGACGGTCGCATTTTTCGGGTTCGCCCAGCGGATGCCGCCGTACTCGCCGAGCACGCCGGCGCGCTCGCGCAGGCGCCCGCCGCGACAACACGGCAAGGAAGCGGCACGTTCACCGTCGCGGCCGCCGCCGTCTTTCGGCCGTCCGCGGTCGTGGTGCAGACCGAGCAGCCTCGGCACGCGAGCCCGCGCAACGTGTGGAGCGCCGAAGTGACCGCAATCGAACCGGGCAACGGCGGGGTGCGCGTTCGCACGAGCGGCTCGCCCGAGATCATTGCCGAGCTCACCCCGGCATCCGTCGCCGAACTCGGCCTGCAACTCGGCTCGACGGTCTGGCTCGCCGTCAAAGCCACCGAGGTGACCGCCCACCTGCGCTAGTGTCGGCGCAAGCCGGTACCATCGACTTGGAGACCAAGGAGATTCATGACCTCGATTGCCCTGCTCATCGAAGCCTTTGAGTGCATCGAGGGTGCCGTGCACGGGTTTTTGACCGGCACATCCGCTGACGCCCTCACTTTTCGAGCGGATGCCGACGCCAACACGATCGCCTGGCTCGTCTGGCACCTCACCCGCGTGCAAGATGACCACGTGGCCGAGCTCGCCGGCAACGAGCAGACCTGGACGCGGAATGGCTGGGAACAGCGGTTCGGCCTTCCGTTTGAGGCATCAGCCACCGGTTATGGGCAGTCAACCGCTGATATAGCGGCCGTGCGCGTGGACGCCGAGCAGCTCGGAGGGTACTACGACGACGTGCACGCCGACACGATCGCCTACCTCGAGACTCTGACCGACGGCGATCTCGACGAGGTCATCGACCGCCGGTGGACTTCGCCGGTCACGCGCGGCGTGCGGCTGGTCAGTGTTATCAGCGACGACCTCCAACACGCCGGCCAGGCCGCCTTCATCCGCGGAATCGCGGAGCGCGCCGGGTATTAGGGATTCGGATCCTGCCAATGATCGCGCGCGTCACCTGATCCGTTGCAGGAATTGTTCTGGCGGAGAATGGGGGGTCGGATCCTGCCCTTGAGTGCGCGCGTCACCTGATCCGCTGCACGAATTGTTCTGGCGGAGAATGGGGGGTCGGATCCTGCCCTTGAGTGCGCGCGTCACCTGATCCGCTGCACGAATTGTTCTGGCGGAGAATGGGGGATTCGAACCCCCGAGGGCTTTCACCCAACACGCTTTCCAAGCGTGCGCCATAGGCCACTAGGCGAATTCTCCTGGCCGCCGTTCGATAAAGCAACGGCACCAGTGAATCTTACCTGTTTCCAGCGGATGCGGCCGCCACCCGCTCAGACCGCCCCGGTTGGTGCAGCCCAGCGTCGTACCCTAAACTGGTCGTCGGCTCCTCGCGTGGCGCCACCTTGGCCAATTCCCCCAGGACGGAAACGTAGCAAGGGTAACCGGGCTCTGGCGGGTGCGCGAGGAGTCTTTTCTCTCCCCCACAGCACGGGTAACCGGGGCTGTGCCCCTGTACCGGGGTGCGCGAGGAGTCTTTTCTCTCCCCCAC
>NZ_JADOUX010000008.1:0-149434 GCF_015751745.1 Cryobacterium sp. CAN_C2 | reverse complement strand
CGGAAATATTCGGTGGCCCCGAAACGCGCTACTCGCCACATCACCCCGTGGCCCCGAACGTCAATAACACTGGCCCCCACGAGCGCAAATACTCAACACGGTGCTGATGGCCTTCTTCAGGCCGGTGTGGGCGTCGGAGATGACGAGTTTGACACCGTCCAGGCCGCGGGCCTTCAGCGACCGGAGGAACTCGGTCCAGAAGGGCTCGTTTTCGCTGTCGCCGACGTCGAAGCCGAGGACTTCGCGGCGGCCGTCGGCGGCAACGCCGATGGCGACGACCATCGCTTGGGAGATGACGCGGTGGTTGACGCGGGCCTTGCAATACGTGGCGTCGAGGAACACGTAGGGGTAGCCGGTTGCGCCGAGGTCACGGTCACAGAACGTGGCCACTTCACCGTCGAGATCCGCGCAAATCCGGGACACTTCGGACTTGGAGATGCCGGTATCGGCGCCGAGGGCCTTGACTAAGTCGTCGACCTTCCGGGTCGAGACGCCGTGGAGGTAAGCCTCCATGACGACGGCGAACAGGGCCTGGTCAACGCACCGGCGCCGCTCGAGGAGGGCGGGGAAGAACGACCCTTGGCGGAGCTTGGGGATCTTCAGATTTAAGTCGCCGGCCGTGGTCGTCAAGACCCTCGGTCGAGTCCCGTTGCGCTGCGCGGTGCGGTCATCGGAGCGTTCGAATCGGGCGGCACCGATGTGCGCGGTGGCCTCGGCATCGATGAGTTCTTGGTAGAGCGTTTCGGTCACCGTTCGGATTCGATCGGTGACGTTGGTGAGTTTGAGTTCCGCGAGGAGCGCAAGCAGGGCAGACTGGTCTAAAGCCATCGTGTGATGTGTCTTTCTGTGAGTTCTTTGATCGGTACTCACTGACCATCGCACGATGGTTTCTTTCGTTGTTAATCCAACGATTCAAACCCCGGGAAATACACCACTCAAGGGGACGCAACCAAAACTCGCCAACATTGTCGCCGCGATTCAAAATCCTTGACGGAGCGGGATATTCTGAAAAAATACAGCATCTCGACGGGCCTGTTCAGTTCAAGTCCGACCGGCGGTGTGGCTCACCATGAATAGGAGATCGCTGTTTCTGGGTTTTTGTTGGGTGCATGGGACGACTTGAATGGCCAGTTGTGGTCCATGTCGAATACGGTCTACTCGGCATGGCCCGGAAGCCCTGCCAAATTCGCGGGTGCTGCCTCGCAAAGTGCCTCAGCTGGTGTACTGAACTTCGGCGAGTTGGTGGGCCAGTGCTCTTGTCTGTGGGTACAGCTGCAGGTAACTGGCGAACAGAGCGTCGTAGCGCTCTGCCGTCAGCGGATTTGGGGTGATGCGATGTGACTCAGGGTTCCACGTCTCGATGCTGGTCTCGGCCACCAGGCCTGCGGCCAGAAAAGCCGCTCCGAAACTCGCTCCGATTGACGTCTTAGTGATCTCTTGCACGAGCCCGGTGACATCCGAGACGATCTGCGTCCACAGGCCTCCCTGGGTGCCTCCGCCCACAGCGATAATGCGGTCAATCGTCGCCCCGGCTGCACGCATCTGCTCGATATTGTGCCGAATACCGAAGGCTGTCGCCTCGAGCGCCGCACGGTACAGGTCGCCACGAGTATGACTGAGAGTGAGCCCCGCAATAACTCCGCGGGCATCGGGATCGTTAATAGGGGTGCGCTCGCCTGCGAAATAGGGAAGCATAAGCAGCCCGTTCGAGCCGGGCGGTGACGCGGCGGCCTCGTTGAGAAGAATGGGGTAATCGATGTCACCGAAGAGGTTTTTGAGCCACGAGGTGATGGCCCCTGAGGTGGCCATGCCCGCAGCGAAATTGTAGGTTCCCTCGAACGCTCCGACGGTGCCCCACAGTGCGGGGTGTAGGCAGCGCGTCGCACTCGTGTTCACGAGAAAGAGTGTCGTTCCGTACATCAGCATGAGGTCGCCCGGGTGTTGTGCCCCCACGCTGACGGCCTCGGTCCACGCATCGATCGTGCCGACGATCACCGGGATTCCCTCAGGAAGACCGGTCTCAGCTGCGGCAGTACTGGTAAGAGCTCCGGCGGCCTCGCCCGGCCACTTCAGCAGCGGCAATTCGATTGCCCCGCGCAGCTGATCAGCCCAGGGCTCGTACCACTCAAGCGCCACGGTGTCGTAAAGAGGCGTCGATTGGCTCGCCGAGTGGTGATCAAGAACATAGGCGCCAGTGAGGTTGAAAGCGAGCCATGATGCCGGCATGAATAGGCGGCGAGCACGCGCCCAGACTTGCGGTTCATGTTCGGCAATCCAAGCTAGCTTGGGGCCGGCGGCCTGGCTGGACAGCATCGAACCACAGCGCTGCAGAATTGTCTCGGCACCGAGGGTCGCGTTCCAGTGCTCTATCTGTTCGCTGGCCCTCGTATCCACGCCGTACAGAATTGCCGGGCGTAGAGGTTTAAACTCGTCGTCGGTGATCAGCACGCATGGTCCCATGCCGCTCACGCCGACAGCGAGAATGGGAGCGGATGCCGTCGCAGTCAGTTCTCGCGCAATCTCAGCGAATTCCCGCCACCAGATATCGGCATCCATTTCGACATGGCCCGGGTGTGGACGGCTCGGCTCGTGTGATCGTGTGGCTGTCGCAACGATACGTCCAGCGACGTCGACGAGCACGCCCTTGGTGCTCGAGGTTCCGATGTCGAGGCCGAATATCAGCCCGGTGGAGTTCACTGGTCGCCTAGATCGCGACGTCGCCGACGACGTGCACGGTCGCTCCGAGGCGGTCGGGCGTGATCGGCCGACTCGGCATCAGGCGTGTGCGCGACTTGGAAATGGTTGGCTTTGTGCCGGGCAATGAACTGGTCGCGAGTGGCACCGTGCAACACGGCTTGATTGATCGGCCATTCAGGGTTTGTCGCCTCCCAACGTCGCTCGGTCTCCTCCGCCGGAAGCGCGAGCGCGGTGTTAAGCCCAGTGTCGAAGTGGAACTCGCCGTTGGCGATGTACAGACGCGACCACCCGAACTCTCCCGGCGTGGCGACGCCATTGATGGTGCTGCCACCGAATCGAAAGTCCACCGGATTCTGGCGCGAGCCGACCGCACAGGTGGAGTGGACCTGTATCGTTCGGCCCTTTTTTTGACCGGCGTCAACACAGGGGAACGAAAGGATGCAGCCGAGGCACAACCCGACATCAGCACGGTCAACGCGACCCCAGCTGAAAGGGCACCAACCATGCTCGCACTACGCTTGAAACTGATTCTCATTCGATCCTCCACTACAGATCGTATTGCGACGTTCACAGTGTGCGTGACTACGGCCATCAGGGCAAGTCGGAAGCTTCAGGTGTACCCACGCTCGGAGGCAGCCCTCAAGCCAGCCGTATTGAAGCTGAACCGACACCTGGCAAGTGATGCCGGCACGACTCGGTCGGCCGAAATTTGTAATGGGCGCCTTAGCCTCGATGCACCGATCGGGCTGAGATGGCAGCGGCGCGTTAAACCGAGAATGCCCTTCTGATCAGGTAAAATGGGACTTATCTAGAGTTCACATTAACCAAAAAGAGGAGCATCTCGTAGATGCAAGTTTGGCACACCGCCCGCGCCATCACTGCTTCATTCGATGACAGAAATCTCGTGTCTGTTGCCGGGCTGGTTCCGGTGATGAAATTGGCCGAGAAGGCAGGCCTGCGAAAGCTCGGCGACAAATGGTTAAGCGTCCCAACGGACAAAGGAGCCCACGCCGGTTTGAAGGTCGCGTCTCTGGTGGGCGGCATGGTCGCCGGGGCGGACTCCATCGCCGATATGGGCGTCCTGCGCCATGGTGGTATGCGGAAACTGTTCGGCAACCTTTACGCGCCGTCGACACTGGGATCGTTCCTGCGCTCCTTCACGTTCGGTCACGTCCGTCAACTCGATGCTGTCGCGTCCAGGTTCCTGATCAACCTCGCTGCCCTCACCCCGCTCGTGGTTCACAATCCCGTCGACCCGTATGTGTTTCTGGATGTGGACGATACGATCATTGAAGTCCACGGGTATCAGAAACAGGGCTCGGGCTACGGATACTCTAAAGTTCGCGGCTTGAACGTCTTCATCGCGACGCTGAAAACAGTGGCCGGTGCGCCGATTATCTTGGCCCAGCGGTTGCGCCGGGGTCCGTGCTGGTCCCCGCGCGGTGCCGACCGCCTCATCCAAGACGCCCTCGCCGCCCTCCGTCGCCTCCCCGAGATGAGTGCCGTCCCGGTCCTGTTTCGAGCCGATTCTGCGTTCTATATTTACGACGCCATCCACGCCGCCCTCAAACGCGGAGCCGACGTGTCCGTGACCGCCCGACACGATTCCGCCGTGAAGAAAGCGATCGCAAGGATCCCTGAAACCGCGTGGACACCGATCAAATACACCGACGCGATCTTCGACGAAACCTCCCAAACCTGGATCTCCGACGCCGAAGTCGCCGAGGTCCCCTACACCGCGTTCCTCTCACGGAACAACGGCATCACCGGGCGACTGGTCGTGCGGCGCATCCCAGAATTGAACAAGAAAGCCGACGCTGGCCAGCTCACTTTCTTCGACCTGCACCGGTTTCACGCGTTCTTCACCACCAGTACCCTGAACACCGTTGAGGCGGATAAAACGCACCGCGCTCACGCCGTGATTGAACTCGTCAACTCCGATTTGAAAAGCAGTGCGTTGGCCCACCTGCCCTCGGGTGTATTCACCGCCAACGCGGCCTGGTTGGTCTTGGCGGTCATCGCCTTCAACCTCACTCGCGCTGCTGCGACCGTCGCCGGGACGGGTCTGGCCCGCGCCACGACCGCCACCATCAGACGCAAACTCGTCCAAATTCCGGCACGCATCGCATCGTCCGCCCGCCGCATCACCCTGCACTTACCCGAAAATGGCCGTGGGAAACAGGCTGGACCCACCTCTTCAATCACAACTTCGGACCCCCTGGAATAGCCGCCCTCTGACCATCCGCCGAAAACCGGCACGACTTGGACAACACGTGGAACTGCTGGGCAGCGAGGCCCACCGATCAAACACGCCATAACGAGCGACCGCGCTCAAAATCCGAAACCGGCGCCCAGGCCCAGCGGGTCGGTGCATCGAGGCTTAGCCCTTGGTCTGGAAGCCGGGGTCGGCGACGCAGACAAGCAATACTGGGCCAACTCACTCGCCGAACGCCTCCACGAGCCCGCCTTCAACTTAGGGTTCACGCCGTCCACGGACTACCGTACCGACCGTCTCGGGCATTAGGGCGGCGACCACGGCGCCCTCTACATCGAAGGCGGCACCTACTGTCCCGCAACTCCCGCACCCCTGCAGAACGCCACCAAGGACCTCTTAGGCGCCGTCATCGACACCGAAACATACCGAGCACGTATCGCAGGCTGAACCGCATTCAAACTTCATGTCAAGGAAAAACCTGATGCCAAAGGCCGCACCGTGCTGCGCTGCCCCGCACTCGGCCCCAGCCCCACAGTGACCTGCCCTCTCCGCGAGCTCCTCAAGACCCGGAAAGTTCTGAAAGGAGTCGAGGAAGAAAACCTCCCGGACTTCGCCGACAAGATTTGCACTCAACACTCGGTATCATTCGACACCGCCAAGAATCGCCGCACCGCACAAGCATTCGAGTACGGAACTAAGGAATGGGACAAGTTTCACACCCACGCCCGAAACAGCATCGAGTCCCTCAACAACCAGGTGAAAAGCGGCGGCACCGAAGACATCGAATCCGCCAGCCGCCGCCGCGTCCGTGGCTTTGGTGCCGCCCAAATCATCGTCACGATGCTGCTCACCAACTTCAACCTGCGCAAAATCGCCGCCTTCATCAGCGACAAGATCAAAGACGACGCCAAGAAGCAGGTCAACGGCGAGCCCCCAGTCGCGCTCGTCCGACGTCGCGATCGCGAATTCCACAACCCCTACACGGACACCTACCCGCCCGATGTAAAGCGGCCGACCAAACCCAAACGCTCAGACAGCGACGAAACCGGCGGACCACCACGAAGAACCTAAACGGCCACATACGCCGCCACTACCGCCCGAGAGGGCAAGCCTCCCCGCATTGCGAACAATCCGACGCGCCCCAAAACACAAAAAACCACCGCAGACACGGTCGCGGTCGTCGAATCGCCGACACAGTCCCACGAACACACCGCTTAAACCAGAAATCGCTCCTGAGAATACTCAGGAGCGATTTCTTTTTGTTCCGACCGGGCCGTTTCGTGAACAGTTTCGCGAACGGCCCTTTGGTCGGGCTGACAGGATTTGAACCTGCGACCCCTTGACCCCCAGTCAAGTGCGCTACCAAGCTGCGCCACAGCCCGCCGCCTCCGCAACGCGATTTCAAAGTTCGAAACCTGCAGAAGACAACTGTAAGAGCTTACCGCTTTATGTGTGGGCGCAGGAACACGACTGTGTCACTCAGGCGATTTCTGGGTCAAGCGATAAGAACGGTGAAACCGAAATCGGCGGCCAGCGTGCGAATGACCAGGGTCTAGGCCTGCTCGATGATGTCGACCGAGATCTCCACAGCCGGTGTCGTGCCCGTGTTCTCGAGCCAGTGCGTGGTGTGCCTGTCTTCGGGCCAGCCCGGTCCGGGCCCGTACTCCTGAGACTCGCCGTTTCGGTGGACGGTGATCGTTCCCTGAAGAATATAGACCGTGCCCGGCCTGCCCACGTGGTCGTGAATCGGGCCGAAGACGCCCCCTGGTTCGATGGTTACTTTGCGCATGCGGAGTTGCCGCCCGGCCAGGCCAACAAGCTCGGAGCCAAGATCGACTGCGGCCAGCAGTTCGATCGACACGCCTCTCGATTCCGGTATCGCCTGTTCCTTGCTCATGACAACCCCTTTCGATAGACCCGGCAGTCAAGCGCGGGACATCATTCTCCACTGCGAACGCCAAAACGTCCACGGTCAGTACGGAACCAGCCCGCCTTCGTGCTGGGCGTGGGCGTGCTTGCCATGAACTCGGTGTTGGCCGCGCCAAACGCGAAACTCGAACGATGAACCGGCTGGAACAAACGGATGCCCCGGGTCGCCTTAAAAAAGGCGGCCCGGGGCATCCGTTCTGTTCGTGCGTTACGCCGAACGGGTCTCGTTGGCGAAGGTCGCTAGGTCGATGACGAAGCGGTAGCGCGCGTCGCTGAGGATGACGCGCTCGTAGGCCTCGTTCCCCTGGTCGACCGAGATGATCTCCACGTCGGCGCCGATGCCGTGGGCGGCGCAGCAATCGAGCATCTCCTACGTCTGGCGGATGCCGCCGATCTTTGACCCGGCGATGGACCGGCGCTGCGAAGCGAGCCAGAACATTTTGATCTCGTCGGGCTCGGTGGGGATCCCCACGCCCACGCCCACGTCGACGCGGTCGCCGACGCGGTAACGGGTGACGTCGCTGCCGACGGCGGAGACGATGCCGGCAATCTCGTGGCCGGGAGCCACGGGGAAGAGCCCGACGCCCCATTCGTCGCGGGCCTGGTGGATGTCGGAGTGGCAGACACCAGCGAATTCGATGTCGATCGCAACGTCGTTGGCACCCGGCGTGCGCAGTCCAATTTGGGTGCGAACGAGGGGCTGGTTGGTCGCGGGCGTGGCGAGGGCGGGAACGGTGAGGGTGATGAGAACGTCCAATACGTAGTTGGGTGGCGGAGAAAACCGGGCTGGGGCACGACATCCTTAGGTCGGACGTCTGCAGGTCGGACGTCGGCGACACCGTGCGCATTCCACAGATCGCGAGGCGGCGCTCAATGAGCCGCCCACGGCATCCGTTTCTGCCCGTAGGGGTTCGCCGTAGTTCGTGTTGTACGCTTCAGCTCGGCTCAAGACCCTAAGGAACAACCATGATCAAGACCATCATCATCACCGGTGCCAGCGACGGTATTGGAGCCGCCGCCGCCCGCCGGCTCTCTGACCACGGCCACCGCGTTGTTGTTGTGGGCCGGTCGAAAAGTAAAACGGCCGATATTGCGCACCACATTGGGGCGCAGTACTACCTGGCAGATTTCGCGGACTTGTCGCAGGTGCGCCACTTGGCCGAGGAACTGCTCGCTACATATCCGTTGATCGACGTGCTCGCCAATAACGCCGGCGGAATCATGGGCGCACGCACCGTGACCATTGACGGCAACGAGATGACCTTTCAGGTCAACCATCTCGCTCCGTTTCTTTTGACCACCCTGTTGCTGCCGAGCCTCGTGGCGGGCCAAGCGACCGTGATTCAAACGGCGAGCGTGGCGGCGCGCTTCTTTGGCAAGTTCAACATTGACGACCTGCAGAACGCCCGCGATTATGCACCACAAACAGCCTACGGAAACGCCAAACTGGCGAACATTCTGTTCACCAAAGAGCTGCAGCGTCGCTACGCAGACCAAGGCATTGCAGCCGTCTCATTCCACCCAGGTCTGGTCGGAACCAGCTTCGCCAGCGACACCACCCATCCCATGCGCCGTTTGTACCACGGGCCGCTGAAGCGACTGCTAACCATCACACCCGATAAGGGCGCCGACCAGTTGGTTTGGCTTGCCGAGGGCGTTGCCCGATCGACGTTCGAAGCCGGCGAGTATTACGAATCGAAAAAGGTCGCGAAGAAAATCAATGCGGATATGAACGACGCCAACCTGGCTCGCCAGCTGTGGGAGCGATCAGAAGAGCTGGTCTGATCACGTCCATAAATGACAGCTCTTCGAACGTGCTTACCTCACGCACGCTCTCGCGCGAGGCCAGTACAGCCCGCAACCACGCCACGAGCCGATTTTGCGGACTCGTGGCGGGCGCAGACATCCGCCTTACTTTCGCAAACTCTTCAAGGTCGTTTGAAACAGGCCCTTGATCGGCCGCTGCTGTTCCCCCTGCTGCGCGGCGAGCACGATCAGCACGAGTGTGAGTGCGGGCGTGAGCCACTGAAAAATGCGCTGCTGGCGTTGAGCGGATGCGAGCGCGTCGGAGCTTTCCTCGGCCGGCTCGGTCACACCCTCCGTCGGTTCACCTTGGTGATCACTGATTCTCTTGCCGAGAATTCCGGAATACGCGGTGGTTGCGAGGGCAACGAGTGTCACGCCGGTCTTAATGGTCGTGTTGGTTCTGCTCTCTTCTTGCCCGATCAGGCGCATCTTGTTGCCCTTGATGAGACCGAGACCCCCGATGCCGTGAGCGGCAAGTGCAGCCAATTGCACGGGCGCCCACCTGGCCCAGCCGATCGACGACAGCCGAAGTCGTTCGGCAGGGGATTTTGCTTTGGCCGCTGCGCCGTTCAGCCCGACGGCTCCCATGAGCGATCCGCCAAACCAGGCGGCCAGCCCGATATCGTGCAGGCTTCTAACGACAGTGTTGCGATGGATCATGTGTCCTCCAGGATCGTGGTCTGTTCCGGCATTTTTCCACAGAGTCGTTCAGAGGCAAGGCCGAGTCACCTGATTTCTGATTTGCCGACACTCCGTTCTGGGTGTCAACGTGCGCGAAGAGGGTGCCATGAGCGGTGACGATGATTCAGCCGCAGCGAGCCGATGACAAGCCGCCGCCCAGCCATTGGTAGAGCGGATGCAGCGGAGGGCGCCTGCCTTGCGGGTAACCGCCGGTCTGTCTGCGCAGCGCTCTCCGAAAGGGTGCACCGGTGATCCTCAGCTTTGACATCGTGCTGCTCGTGGCAGCGGTGCTCGCCCCGACCGATCCAATGTTCGCCTCGGCTATTGTTGGCCGGATTGAGATTCCGGCCCCTATTAGCGATCACCTGATACCAATCCGGCCCGGTGACAACACCCCCCGGATCATCAACGACTGGGGGCAATAATCATGCCGGACCCGACGGGCCAACGTCCCCCGATGATCACTCCATCCGGGGATACGAACAAGGTAACGGGGAACGCGCGACCGCAGCCTGGTTTGGCAGGATCGCGCCCGAGCCGCCCAGCAGTGACCCGTGTCTACTCTTCGGCCTCGGCCGGGTGCGGCGCGACGTGCTCAAGAATGCGATCCCACTGGGTGGCGATGCTCAGTGATCGACCGTTCTGCACCCGCACAGTCGTCGCGTTGGGCAGGTGGGATTGAAACCACAGCGCATCAGCCGATGAGATCAACGGGTGGTCTTCGCCATAGATCAGCTTCGTTGACGCCCGCGCTTTCTTGAGCTCCTTCGGGTCGCTGAGGGAACTTTGGTCGGTGTCGAATCCGGCGCTGCCCTGCACCGCTGCTTCGTCGAGCATGCGGTCTAATCGGTTGCGCAGCCCCGGGCGATTCAGTGCGGGGTCGGTGGGGTCGATTCCTAGGTAATCCAGGGTGAAGGGCAAGGAGCTGAGTATGGGCGGCGCAAACGGTGGCGCGGGCGTGTCGATGAGCGCGACCCGGTCCACGAGGTCGGGGTGCCGGGCTGCCAGGGCAATGGCGACGAGACCGCCCGTCTGCCAACCGACAACGCCGATGAGGCCAAAGCGAGTGTGCGCAATCGAACGGGCGCTCTGCTCGGAATCGTTGATGAACGCTGCGATATCATCGGCGCGTTCCTCGAACGAGGCGGGTTCATGGGCGCCGAGCGGCTCGGAGGCCCCGTAGCCAGGCCGATCGAAGCTGAGCAGGTGAACGCCGCCCTGGGCGGTAACGATGGGATCAGGATCGAAACCACCGGCGCCCGGGGTGGGGTGGCAGAACACGACAAGCCGCAACGATCGTGGATCTCCGAAACCCGTGACGCCGACCTTGCGGCCGCCAGCCAATTCGAGCAGTCGATTGGCCACATGACCTCCTCGTCGGGCACTGAGATGCCGCCTTGCCTGGGCTGCCGCCGCGTCGCGCGGGAAGCGCCGCGAAATCCGTGGATGGCTCAGCCGGTGCGGCCTGTGGCGATTGTAGCCATGATTGCTGTGCTCGCCGACTTTGGTGACCCGTTCAGCGGTCCACCCACTCTAAAGTGATCTCAAACGTTGAGGCACTCGAAGTGGAGCACGATATGTCGTCCTGGCCGCTCTGGCTGCTCGCCGTCATCTTCATCGCTGGTGCCTTCGTGATTTGGGTGGCCGGCGTCCAACTGTCAAAGACAACGGATGTGCTCGATGCGCGACTGCATCTCGGCAGCGCTTTTGGTGGTCTCATCGTGCTGGCCGTTGCAACAAATCTTCCCGAGATTGCCATCACTGTCAGCGCCGCGCTCTCGGGCAATCTCGACATCGCAGTGGGTAATATTCTGGGTGGCATTGCCCTACAAACCGTGGTCCTGGCTGTTTTGGACTTCTTCGGTAAGCGGGGACAGGGAGTGAAACCCCTGACCTATCGGGCCACCTCGCTGACGCTGGTACTGGAAACACTCGTCGTTGTTGCCGTTCTGGCGGCGGTCATCGCCGGGAGCCAATTACCGTCGACCCTCGTTTTCGCTCGGCTCACTCCCGATGTGCTGATGATCGCAGCATTGTGGATCGTCGGACTTTTTCTCATTCAGCGAGCTGGCAAGGGCTTGCCATGGCACGAAAGCGGTAAGGCTCCGGATGCGTCGCCGCACGTGTCGGGACACCGCCGACACACCCCAGAAAAGAAGATGAGCGTGCGCCGAGCGGCCATTGTGTTCGCCGTGTCGGCCGCGGCGACCCTGGTCGCGGGTGTGGTGCTGGAGAGAGCGGGAGAGGCAGCATCCACTCAAATCGGTCTTTCGGGAGTGCTGTTCGGCGCGACGGTACTCGCTTTGGCGACATCTCTGCCGGAGATTTCGACGGGCCTACAGGCGGTGAAACAGGGCGATGACAACCTCGCGGTGAGCGACATTCTCGGCGGAAATGCGTTTCTGCCCATGCTATTTCTGGTCGCCACCATGATCTCCGGCGCCGCCGTCTTGCCGCAGGCCACGGCCAGCGATATCTATCTCACTGCGTTGGCCATGCTTCTCACCCTCGTGTACACCGTTGGTCTCATCTTTCGACCGAAACGACGCATCGCCGGGATGGGAATCGATTCCCTCGTTGTGCTGGTGCTCTATGTCGTGGGAATCGGGGGACTGTTCGCTATCGCAGCGGCATAGGTCGTGAACATTTGCACCCGCTGCCTTCCGAGCAACGTCGTTCTGGGTAGATTCACCCCGTAGCGAAACGATGAAAGGGATGGCTGATGGCCAAGACGAACGTGAGCGACTTCGTAATTCAGCGGTTGAAAGACTGGGGAGTCACTCGAGTCTTCGGGTTTCCCGGTGATGGCATAGGCGAATTCGACGGGGCGCTCGGCCGGGCGGATGCCGCCGGTGACGGCCTCGAGTACATTCGGCCCACCCACGAGGAGATCTGCTCTTTGATGGCGACGGCCCACGCGAAATTCACCGGCGAGGTGGGTGTGTGCGTGGCGACGTCAAGCCCGGGTGCGTTCCACCTGATCAACGGACTCTACGACGCCAAAATGGACAACCAACCCGTCGTGGCCATCGTGGGGCAGCAGGGCCTCGCTTCGCTGGGAACGTTCAACCAGCAGGAGAACAACCTCGAACGAGCCTTCTCCGACGTTGCCGCCTATGTGCAGACCATCGTGTCGCCCGAGCAGGCGCAGGCGGTCGTTGATACCGCCTTTCGCATTGCGATCACCCGCTTGCAGCCCACCGTCATTGTGCTGCCGCACGACGTTCAAGGCATGCCTGCCGTTGACCCTCCCCGGGCGCATGGGGTGTCGCGGTCGAGCATGGAAGCGCCCTCGACCGCGATCGTGCCGCCGACGCAGGAACTCGCGAGAGCGGCCGAGATTATCAACGCAGGGCAGAAAGTCACCCTTCTCGTGGGCGCAGGCGCTCGGGGCGCCACCGACGAGGTGCTTCGTGCGGCCGACATCGCCGGGGCTGGCATTATCACCGCGCTTCGCGGAAAAGACGTCGTGCCCTCGGAGGTGCCCCATCACACGCAGCAACTCGGTCTGCTGGGCTCGTTGCCGAGCCTGCACCAGGTGAATCGATGCGACACCCTCGTGCTCATCGGAACGAACTATCCCTACGGCGAGTTTCTGCCCGAGACGGGCCAGGCCCGCGCTGTGCAGATTGACCTCAGACCGGAGCAACTCGGACTTCGGTACCCCACCGAAGTGAACCTGTGGGGTGACGCGAAGGCCACTCTCGCCGCGCTGCTTCCCCTGCTCGTGCAGAAAACTGATCTAACTTGGCAAACCGATGTTGCCAAGGAGATGCGCGGTTGGGAACGCGAGATGGAAGGTCAGGCCATGCTGACCTTCGAGTCGGGGGCCAACCCCCGTTGGGTCTTTCATGAACTCAACAAGCGGTTGCCGAGCGGTGCCATTGTCACAGCGGATGCCGGCACCACCGCCGATTGGTATGGTCACCACATTCGCCTGCGCCGGGGCATGCTGGGGGACTTGTCGGGTCGACTGGCCACGATGCTGGCCGCCATGCCGTATGCGGTGGCCGCGAAGTTCGCCTACCCGGGTCGCACCGTCGTCTGCACGATCCGCGACGGGGCATTTCAGATGCTCGGAATGAACGAGCTCATTACGATCAAAAAGTACCTGCACGGCTGGAGTAATCCGCGCTTTATCATCGTCGTGATGCACAATGACGATCTCGCCCAGGTGTCCTGGGAGATGCGCACTGAAGACGGCAACCCGATGTGGCCGAAGTCACAAGACGTTGAAACGGTCGACTACGCCGGCTTGGCCGAACTGCTCGGTTTCAAGGGGATCAGGCTGCGTACGGACGATGCCGTGGGCGCGGCCCTGGACGAAGCGTTCGCCCACCCCGGCGTGACACTGATCGACGCCTATGTGAGCAAGACCGTTCCGCCCCTGCCGCCGCACATCACCAGGGAGTATGCGGTCAACGTGGCCAAGGCGTTACTGAAGGGCGACCCAAACGAATTCGGTATCATCCGCGATTCCGCCGAGGCGCTCGCCGCCGAGGGCCTCTCCCGGGTGAAGGGCGCGCTGCACCTGGATCGTCCACGCGACAAGTGAGCGGGCGCTCACGGCATTTGTCGCTGGCTCGGGAAAGACGGATGCTTGAGGCATGGAGCACACGCGGGCAACCGGTGCCGAATCGCACCACGCCAGTAATGTCATTTTGCGGGCTCGACGCCTGCGCTGACGTTAGCGGCTTGACACTCACCACGAAGCCCCCGGCTCGCCGATAGTGTGGTCACACTATGCAGATTCGGGACATTGGCCTGTCGGTGCTGAAGGGCGGCCGACACACGGTGCCGAGCAGAGTACTGCTCGAAGCGAGCGGCCCGGCCGGTGACCGATTGTTCGCGGTCATTGACCTTGATGCTGGCCGCGTACTAAGAACCGTCGAGAATCCCCTGTTGGTCAGCTGCGAAGCACGTTGGGATGGCGAGGTGCTGGCGGTCGACATCGGCGGGCACGCGGTGTCCGCCACGCCGAAGCAGAACGGTGACGCTCTGACGTTGGAATATTGGGAACGCGAGGTATCCATGAGCGTGGTCGACGGTCCGTGGGCCCGTGAGTTCTCCCGTCTACTCGGGCGAGACGTTGCTCTGGCTCAGATCGATACCCCGGGCGGCGTTGTCTACGGCGATACCGTCACCATCGTCACGACGAGTTCGCTTCACCGGGTCGCCGAGGAGTCGGGTATAGCCATCGACGCTCGCCGCTTTCGGGCCACGTTCACAATCGACACCGGCGACGCGGCTGCCTATGTGGAAGATGCCTGGGCTGGCCACGAAATCGAGATGGGGAGCGCGCGGCTGCTCGTGGGGGTGGGCATCCCGCGCTGCGCTGTCATTGACAGTGACCCTGACACGGGCGCTCGCGGCACGAAATTGCTGAAGACCCTCGCCCGTTCGAGGCTCACCGGCCAAGATATTCCCTTCGGCGTCTACGCCCAGGTCATTCAGCCCGGGTTGGTCAGCCGCGGTGACTCGGTAATGTTGCTCGCCTAGCCCGGCTCAACCTGTGTCACGCTAAGAACATGGATCTTGAGGTGTCGCCGGCGCTCATCATTCCTGAGCGCGAACTCGGCTGGCGATTCTCCCGCTCGTCGGGCCCCGGCGGCCAGCACGTCAACACCTCCGACAGCCGGGTCGAGTTGTTCTGGAACATCACCGAATCGACGGTGCTCTCCGACGACGAGCGGATGCTGCTTTTCACCAGACTCGAACACCGTCTCGTTCTCGGGGTGGTCACCGTAGCCGCCTCCGAGCAGCGTTCCCAACTGCGCAACCGGGAGATTGCCCTGCGTAAGCTCGCCGAGCTGGTGACAGAGGGGCTGGCCCCGGAACCGGCCAAGCGCCGCCGCACCAAGCCCACGCGGGGCTCGGCACGGCGGCACCTGGCGGCGAAACAGCAGCGCTCCGACACGAAACGCAACCGGCAGCGGCCTTCGGCCGACTAGCAGCCGCGCCTAACGCGTCAGCAGCATCTGCCGAAAGTACGCGGCGAGGTCGTCGGTGGCGGTCAACGGCACAACGTGCGCTACGTACTGGTCGGGCCGTACCACTACGACGGCGCCATCCCGGCTGATGCCGCGCTGCTCGAAGATGTCGTCTTCGGGATCAGCCGCGTACACCTTCTCGTAGTCGATCAACTCAAACGGGCCGGTTCGGGGCAGGAACGCCTCGTCAACCTGGCCGAGATCCACCTCGGTGTGTGCCTGCTGATAGATCACCTTTATATCGAAGACGCTGTCGATGTCCGTGCCCGCCGAGGTGTGCATGAGCAGCGGCGAATCGGGGGCGGTGCGCATCCACTCTGCCCACGCGCTCAGCGCGGCACTGTTCGCGCCGGCGAACGCATAAATGCGCCAGCGGCCGTCGGCGCGGTGGTGGTGGCCGAGCTGTACCGGGTTGGCGTCGGCGACCCGCACGACCGGGGCGGACTTGAAACGCTTGCCGATGGGGAACCCGGTGGCGAGCGACTGGTGGGTGGCCTCGCCGACCAACATTGACGGCGGGTACTGGGTCATGAAGCCGGCCGGAAACTCGGCCGTCTGCGTGTAAAAGTCCTCGAGAGGCACCTTCAGGTCCTCCGGCTTGGCCGCCATGAGGGTCGACCACTCCCTGTCGAAGTCAATGAGGTTCTTCGCGATCACCTGGCGCTCGGCGGAATACGTGCTGAGCAGGCTTTCGGGGCTGCGCCTGTCAAGCACGTAGGCGAGCTTCCAACCCAGGTTGAAGCCGTCCTGCATCGAGACGTTCATTCCCTGGCCGGCCTTGGCACTGTGCGTGTGGCAGGCGTCACCGGTGATGAAGACACGCGGCGAGCGGATGCCGACTTCCTCCGGGAGTAGATCGTCAAAACGGTCGGTGAGACGGTGGGCAACCTCATACACGCTGTGCCAGGCCACGTCTTTCACGTCGAGTGTATAGGGGTGCAGAATCTCGTTCGCTTTCACGATGATCTCGTCGATCGTCGTCTTGCGCACGGCACCGTTGTCGTCGGCAGCCACCTCGCCGAGGTCGACGTACATGCGAAACAGGTAGCCGCCTTCACGTGGAATGTGCAAAATGCTGCCGCCGGTGCTCGACTGGATGGCGCACTTGGTGCGAATGTCGGGAAAGTCGGTGACGGCAAGCACGTCCATGACACCCCAGGCGTGGAGGGCGGCGTCGCCGGCAAGGGTGCAGCCGATGGAATCGCGTACGGCACTTCGAGCTCCGTCGGCGCCGACCACATATTTGGCGTGCACGATGCGCTCCTGGCCAGCGAGTTCGCCGCCGGTGTGCGCGAGGGTCACGGTGACGGGGTACTCGCCCTCATTGGTGTTGATCAGGCTGACCAGCTCAAAGCCGAAGTCCGGCGTCATTCGGGTGGGAGAATTCTCCATGACCTCGGCGAAGTAGTCCAACACGCGCGCCTGGTTGACGATGAGGTGCGGAAACTCGCTGATACCGGTGGGGTCGTCAATGGCACGAGCGGTGCGGATGATGTTGGCCGGGTTCGTGCGGTCGGGCTTCCAGAACGCCATCTCGGTGATGCGGTAGGCCTCGGCGATGATGCGCTCCGCGAAACCGAAGGCTTGAAAGGTCTCGACGCTGCGGGCCTGAATGCCGTCGGCCTGACCGATCGCGAGGCGCTCGCCACGGCGCTCCACAATGCGGGTGGTAATGCCCGCAAACTGGGAGAGCTGGGCGGCGGTGATCATGCCGGCGGGGCCGGTTCCCACGATGAGAACGTCGACGTTGTCGGGCAGTTCGTCGGGGCGATCAATACCGACTCCGGCCGCGTCTTGACTGCGGGGATCGGTGGACACATATCCGTGGTGGTGAAACTGCACGGCTTCCTCACTTCTCTGTGTGGTCTCGTAATCGTGTGGCGAGTCGAACGCCCGCGCCGCTGCGTGTTCTATAATAGAACGTGGTGTTCTATTATCATTTGTTGAATCATATATGGTCAGCACGGCAGAAGTCACCCGGGTGCCTCGATCATCGGCTAATTCGCACTCGTGCATGGTCTGGCGTTTTCGGCGGCACTGATCGAGTGGATGCTCGACTCCGACCCGTCGCTACGCTGGCGGGTTGAGCGTGACCTCGTTGGTGCGCCGCCCGAGACCTGGGAGGTGACCCGAGCGCGCGTGAACACGGAGGGTTTCGGAGCCAGACTGTTGGCCCTGCAGGATGACGACGGGCAGTGGGCGGGCGGCGCCTACTTTCCCGGGGGCTTTGACTTCACTGGCCCCGAGGCTGCGGCCGATGCCGGGCAGCCCTACACGGCAACGACCTGGGCACTCGTCGACCTGCGGGAATTCGGCGTTGATGCCGCAGCGCTGCGCGGCACGGCCGAGCGGCTCGCTGCGAACAGCCGCTGGGAATACGAAGACCTGCCGTATTGGGGCGGCGAGGTTGACTGTTGCATCAACGCCTTCACGCTGGCTAACGGAGTGTGGCTCGGGGCGGATGTCTCAAGCATCGCTCAGCGGTTCGTTGAGCACCGACTGGCCGATGGCGGCTGGAACTGCGAATGGGTGGAGGGCTCGATTCGCTCGTCGTTTCACTCCACGCTCAACTCGTTAAAGGCGTTGCTGTACTTCGAAACAGCAACCGGCGGCACAGACGAGCTGCGTGCAGCTCGTCATGCTGGAGAAGAATACCTGTTGGAGCGTCGGCTGATGTACCGCCTGTCGAGCGGCGGCCCTATACGACGGCATCGCTCCCGATCCTCGGCTCGCTGAGGCGATTGATGTAATCCGTGCCGCCCGCCAGCCCGACGGCACCTGGCTGCAGGACCGCCGCCACCCCGGGCGGGTGTGGTTTGAGGTAGACGTTGCGGCCGGGGAGCCGTCGACATGGCTCACGTTCTACGGCACCCGCGTGCTGGAATGGTGGGACGCGGTGCCTCCTGCGCGCAAAGGGCCTCTGGCGGCAAGAATTGGGCCAGACTGTGGTCAGTAGCCGCCAGCCGGGGGCGTAAAAGCAGTGGAGGTTGAGAATGGCTCGTGGCGTACTTCTCATCGATATTCAGCAGGACTATTTTGTCGGCGGCGCTTACCCGCTGGTCGGAGCTGAGGCCGCGGCCCACGTGGCCCAGGCGGTACTCGCCGATGCGCGCAGCAAGGGCGACTGGGTGGGGCACGTGCAGCACGTGGCGCAACCATCCGCCGACGGGTTTCTGGTCGAGGGCACACCGGGTGCCGAAATTCACTCATTGGTGGCGCCCCGCACGTCTGAAATCGTTATTACGAAAACCAGGCCCAACTCCTACGTGGGCACGAAACTGCAGGCTGTTCTCGATGAGAACGACATCGACGACCTGGTTGTGGTCGGCATGATGACGAGCATGTGTGTGGATGCTACCGTGCGAGCCGTGCTCGACAGCGGGCGCAGCGCGACGGTCATCGAGAACGGATGCGCGGCCCCCGATCTCGAATTTGGCGGAGAGACGGTCGATGGTCACCTCGTGCACGTGGCCTTCACGGCGGGCCTCCGTGACGCCGGCGCCACCGTCGTGAGCTGGCCCCGGAACTGAGCCGGGCGGTGCGGCGCGTAAAGCGGTGCACCCGACGCTCTTTCTCGGCGATGCGCTCGCGGCCTCATTTGTCGGGGCATCAACTCGCTCTTTCTGCTCGACGCGGAGCTCTCGAACGTCGACGTCGTCGCCGCGAACGCGTTCTTCACGGCGGGCACGGTGATCTTTAAGATTCCGACCGGGGTGGTCGCCGGGCCGGTGCGGTAGGCCTACTTCAACGACAGGATCCCGGCCAAGCAGCGCGCCACCGTCGTGTCATTTGATTCCCGGTTCGGCAGCCTCGGCGTGGTCTTCGTTCAGCCAGCCCTCGGCCGTGGTTGAGGTGGAGCGATAGGCTCTAACGACGGAACCCCGCTTGGACATCAAGTGGCACCACCGCTCGCCTTGGCCAAGGAGGTCCATTAATGCGAAGAAAACTGCTCTCTGCCGCCGTATGCGGTTCAGCTCTACTGCTCGCCATCACGGGTTGCAGCACTGCTACCGGAACGGATTCGACCGCCGACGGCGGTAAGACTGGAACCGGGACGGGAGCGGACTGCGTCATCGACTCTACCGTTCCGATCGCAGCAGCCTTCAGCCTCACCGGTGCCGCGGCACAGTACGGCGCCGGCCAGAAGAACGCCCTGGAACTCGCGGTCGATGACCTGAACAAGGTCGGCGGGGTCACCTACGAACTCACCGTCGAAGACGACGCAACCGACCCGAAACAGGCCATCCAGGTCTTCGACACCTTCGTCGCTTCCGGCGCCAGTATCATCATCGGCCCGACCCTGTCCAACACCGCCAAGCAGACCGACCCGATCGCGCAGGACGCCCAGGTCCCCGTGCTCGGTGTATCGAACACGGCGGCCGGCATCACCGAAATCGGCGATTACATCTTCCGCAATTCCCTCACCGAAGATGCCGTCATCCCACAGACCGTCAAGGCCGCCGTCGACAAGCTCGGCGTCAAAAAGGTTGTCGTCATGTACAGCAACGATGACGCCTTCACCGAGTCCGGCTACCAGGCCTTCGCCGCGGCGCTCAAGGACCAGAACGTCGAAGTGGCCGACACCCTCACCTTCTCCAAGTCGGACACCGACTTTCGCGCCCTGCTGAACAAGGCCAAGCAGTCCGACGCCGACGCCATCGTGGTCTCGGGCCTCATCGATGCGGCCGTGCCGCTCGTGAGCCAGGCCCGCGAAATTGGTATTGACACACCGATCATCGGCGGAAATGGTTTCAACTCACCCGCCCTGCTCGCCGGTGCCGGCAAAGCAGCTGAGGGCGTTATCGTGGGGGCCGCGTGGAACTCGGCATCCGACAACGAGCAGAACGTGAAGTTCATTGCGGACTACACGGCCGCTTACGATGCTGCTCCCGACCAGTTCTCCGCCCAGGCATACGCCGGCATGCAGATCATCGACCACGCCGTTCGCTCCGAATGCTCGGCCGAGCGTGAGGCCATCAAGACGGGTCTCGGCGGAATCAAGAACGTGCCGACTGTTCTGGGCGACGTGAGCCTGAATAAGAACCGCGACGCCGTGCACGACGCACTCGTGCAGATTGTCAAGGACGGCAAGTTCACCATCCTGAACTAGGCATCACCGCACTACTAATTACGCACAGGCCGTGTGCCGCCCCGGGCGGTACACGGCCAAAAACAGGGACGTCACCAATGCAACTCTTTCTGGACGGGATCTTTCTCGGTTCCATCTACGCGCTGTTCGCCATCGGCTTCACCCTGGTGTTCGGTATCCTCGACAGGCTGAACCTGGCCCACGCCGCGGTATTCACGGCTGGTGCCCTGGTGGGGATCGAGATCGTGACTCGGCTGGGCGTGCCGATCTGGTTGCTGATCCCCTTGGTGCTGATCCTCGGTGCGGTGCTGGGCATCCTGATCGAACGCATCGCGTTCCGGCCGCTCGCCGGACGGCACGACGCCCACTTTGCGGGATTGATCTCCTCGATCGCACTCGGGGCAATCATCCTGTCGTTGATGCAGGCGATGTACGGCGCCGACACTCGGCGATTCCCCGCTGATGCTTTTCCACAGGCGAGAGTGGAGATTCTCGGCGCCACCGTCTCGCTCCTGCAGGTCGTCATTCTGGTTATCAGCGTCTCGCTGATGATCGTGCTGACCTGGCTGGTGGCCAAATCCAAGCTGGGTCGCGGTATGCGCACCATCGCCGAAAACCCGCATGCCGCCGCGGTGCTGGGATTGAACGTCGGCCGGATCAGCAGCACGACCTTCGCCCTCTCGTCGGCGCTGGGCGCGGTGGCCGGCGTGCTGTTCACGCTCAACGTCAACGCCGCCTCACTCGGAATCGGTCACGCCGTGGAACTGAAGGCCCTTGCCGTGATCGTCGTCGGGGGGATGGGTTCCCTGCCCGGCGCCCTGATCGGCGGTCTCATCCTCGGCGTGGCCGAGGTTCTGGCCGTGAATTACATCGGGAGCTCGTGGCGGGACATGGTGGCGTTCGGGCTCCTATTTCTGATCCTGATCCTTCGGCCCCAGGGACTCTTCGGCGCACGCAAGACGCGGGAGGTCTGACCGTGCTTGTGGAATACAGCTCACTCATCACTCTGGTCGCGCTAACGGCGATCCTCGCCTTCAGCTTCTACGCCGTGTTGATCGCCGGGCAGCTGAGCCTGGCCCAGCTTGGGCTGGCGTCCCTGGCGGCCTTCACCTCCTCCCTCGTGGTGCCGGCCGAGCCGCTGTTCGGCTTCATCCCACCGTTGGCCGTCGGCATCGTCTTCGGCATGTGCGTCGGCATCATCGCGGCCTTCATCCTGGGGCTGCCGGTCATCCGCCTGCGGGGGGTCTTTCTGGCCATCGCCACCCTCGCCTTCGGCGAAATGGTGCGGATCTTTCTGATCAACCAATCCTGGACAAACGGCGCGCAGGGGATGAGCTTCCCCAAGCTCGTCGGCATCGAAATAGCCTGGATCGCCCTGGCGGTGGTGGCCTTCTGGTTCTGGCGTCTCTCCGGCTCCCGCATGGGGCGGGCTTTTGCGGCGATCCGCGAAGACGAACTGGCCGCCACCACCATGGGCATCGACGTTCCCCGATACCGCATGGCCTCCTTCGTCATTGCGGGTGCCGTTGCCGGTCTCTACGGCGTGCTGCTGGCCTACTTCTCTCGGTTCGCCGATCCCAACGAGTTCTCCTTCACCGCGGCCGTCGACGGCCTGGTCACGGCGGTCGTCGGCGGGGTGACTCTCTTCGTCGGCCCGGTGCTGGGCTCCGTGTTCCTCTCCGTGCTCCCCGAACTGCAGCGCGTGCTCGGCGTCGACGCCGGCTGGATCCGCCCGACGATCTCCGGAGTGCTGCTCCTGGTCGTGATCCTCTTCCTGCCGGGAGGACTGTCCGGACTCATCCCGCGGAGAAAATCCGCCAAACGCCTCATCATCGATCCGGCTGCACGGCCGGACCTGCCGGACCTGCCCGCACCCGGCACCGAGCTCGTGCGCCTGCAGGGGCTCGGCAAGTCCTACGGCGGGGTGCACGCGGTACGCTCGGTCGACCTCACCGTGGCAGCGGGGGAGGTCCTCGGCCTGATTGGCCCCAACGGCGCAGGCAAGACCACCCTCGTCAATATGGTGACCGCCTTGACGGCTCCGAGCACCGGCAGCGGCACGGTGTTGGGTGTGTCCCTCACCGACAGCACGAAGGCTCACCGCCTGGCTCAAGCCGGGGTCGCCCGCACCTTTCAGCAGATCAAGCTCTTCAACCGGCTCTCTGCTCTCGAGAACGTGCTCGTCGGCGGGTACCGCATCACGCGGGACACACTGCTCCGGCGCCTGCTATTCCTCCCGTCGGCACGGAAGTGGGAGCGCGAGGCCGTCGCCATGGCGTCCGCTCAGTTGATCCGCGTGGGGCTCGGCGACAAGGCCGCCAATGCCGCGGGTGACCTCTCCTACGGCGACCAGCGACGGCTGGAGATAGCCCGTGCGCTTGCGTCGCATCCGTCCCTGCTGGTTCTGGACGAGCCGGCGGCCGGCATGAACCACGTCGAGGCCGGCCGGTTGGCTGAGTTGATCCGGTCGCTGGCCGCCGATGGAATCGCTGTGCTGGTGATCGAGCACAATGTGCGGATGATGCTGGCGACCTGCGACCGAATCATGGTGTTGAACTTCGGTGAGGTCATCGCCTCCGGCATACCTGCCGACATCGCCAGGGACCCGCGGGTGTTGGAGGCCTACCTCGGTTCCAGCGGCTCCGACGCGGACGCCGACGCGGCGGCGGTATTGGCCGCCGAAGACCTCGCCCGGGTCACCGCACAATCGGTGCGGGACCAGGACCGGGGTCATCCCGACGCAGCCCCTGGCGGTTCGACGAACGAGAGTGGCGCAACGGACCTGGAGGACAACCGATGAGTGATCCGATCCTGAGTGTCGAAGGCCTGCAGGTCAACTACGGTCGCGTCGAGGCCGTGCGCAACGTCTCTTTCGACGTGGCGGCGGGCGCCCTGGTCACATTGGTCGGGGCCAACGGCGCCGGCAAGACCTCCGTGCTGAACGCCGTGTCTGGTCTTCTGCGCGCGCGCCGGGGTGTCATCCGGTTCAAGGGCCAGGACATCACCAAGTGGCCCGCCCACCGTCTGGTCAAGGCCGGGCTTGTTCAGGTTCCGGAGGGGCGCGAGGTTCTCGGCACCTTGACGGTGGCCGAGAACCTGAGTCTCGGTGGCTGGCACCGCGGCAGCACCCTGCACCGGAATGTGGCCGGTGTGTATGAGCGGTTCCCAGTGCTGTTTGAACGGCGCAAGCTCCAGGCCGGTGCCCTCTCCGGCGGCGAGCAGCAGATGCTCTCGATCGCCCGCGCGCTCATAGCCGAGCCGGAGATCTTACTGCTCGACGAACCATCGATGGGGCTCGCGCCGTTGATCGTGGATGAGGTGTTCGCGGTGATCGAGGAGATCCGGCTGACCGGCACCACGGTGGTGCTCGTCGAGCAGAATGCCCGGCGTGCTCTCGCGGCAGCCGATTTCGGCTACGTGCTCGAGACCGGGGAAATTACCCATTCCGGACCGGCACACGAATTGCTCGCCGACGAGAGGGTCATCGAGGCCTACCTGGGCCTGGACTAGACAACGTTCGGTCGACCATCCGCTGCGGCGCCGCCCGATCTTCCCCGTCACCGGTAACTATGATCGGTGTACTAGTGCGCACCGAGCAAAGGAAAACAATGGCCACCGGCGAGACGCAAATCGACAATGGTATTTTTCGCGTGACCAAGTGGACGATTGAACCCGGGGACGCTATTCCCATGCACGTTCATGAATATGACTATGCGGTCGTGCCTCTCGTCAGCGAAACCATGCACGTCATCAGCGCCGACGGCTCAGAAATCGTCGCTGAAATTCAAAACGGCCAGAGCTACACGCGGCCTTCCGGCGCCGAACACACCGTCGAGAATCGTGGCGCGCGCACAATCGAATTCGTTGAGGTTGAAAAACTCACCTGACGCCCGCACGTACTGGGCTTGATCTGCAATGCGATCTTGCAGCGCCAGCACATCATCCACAAATGCGAGATAAAGGTTGGCGATCGTGGCTGTGTTGCCAATCGATGTTCCCAGTAACTCTTCGCAGGTGCGCAGCCGGTACCGAACGGTGTCGGTATGAACATATATATGCCGTGCACTTCTTTCGACGTCCTGATCCAGGGCCAGGTACACGATCAGGGTTTCAATCAAGTCTCTATCCGGGTTGAGGGTAGCGACAAATTTGCGCAATTTGTCTTCGAGCTGAGGTGCCTCGCGTCGTGCCAGTAGCCAGCTGGCGAGGTCGACCTCGTCCAATCGCACCACACCGTGCGCTGCGCTCCGGGGTGACTGCCCGCTTGTGTCGTGCGGCGGCGCGCTATCTCGAGCGCCGTCTCGGCCTCGCGGAATGCCAGGGGGGTACTGGCCAGTTCGCTGAACGGTTCCGAGGTGCCGACGACGAGTTCGGCTCCGGCCAGGGTGAGCCAAGCGGCCAGAACGGCCGAGTTGGCGACGAGGGCGTGAATGCTCGCCATCGTTCGTGACCCCCCTCCGTTCTCATCGAGCAGCAAGCCCTGACCATTCAGCGCCGTCTCCTGCAGTAAGTCCTCGATGCGGTGTTCAGCCCGAAGTTACGTGTTGGGTTGATGTGTTTATTGCGGTTTGGTCAGGGGTTTTATTGATTGGTGTATGGGTGCTTCTGTCTACTTCAGGGTGAGGGGGATGGTGGCGCCGATGAGTTCGAACGCGCGGCGTTGAATCGGGGTCGGCAGGGCGAGGGTCGGGATGGTGGGAGTGGTCTCGTCAGCGCCGTATCGGAGGTCGTTGCGGGTTTGCGTGGCGAGGTGGTTGAGGAGGCCGGTGAAGCTGTAAGCGGCCTCGCCGGCGGACGTATCGTGGGTGGATGCTTTCTGCTGCGCGGCCGCTGAGCGGTGTTCGGCGTCGGTTGGAGGGACGTCCGCACGGTGTGCGGGAAACAACCGACTACATGGACAATGACCCGGGCAAAGCCGAAGGCCTCATGCCGATCAAGATCAAGCTGACCATTGATGACAGCGGCATCCATTATCACTTGGCCGGATCAGCCCCGGTGGTGGCGACGTTCCTGAACTCCGGTTACGGAACCACCTTCTCGGCGATCTACGCCGGTACAAAGACGTTCTCTCCAGATGTCCCACTCAACTCCGGTTTCTATACGGCCGTCACCGCCGACATCGGCCCGGAGGGCACTGTGGTCAATGCCTGCTGGCCAAACGCCGTGACCGGATTCTGCTCCGGCCCCTAGGGGAAGCTCATGAACGGCATCTTTGAGATCTGGTCGAAGATCATGCCGGAACGCGCTATGGCCTGCGGCTTCAACCGGGAATACCTACTCGTCGGCGGTAAGGACGGCCGTGGAGCCACGGCTCCCGTCTTCGGTGCCGGACTGGCCGTTCAACCCGTGGACGGCCAGGAACGCCTCTCACCGATGTTGACGTCGATGCATCAGATCGGTATTGATTCTGGCGTGCCAGGGCGTTTTCGGGGCGGAGTGGGTATCGAGATGGGTGGTATGTTCACGGATGCGCAGAACGCGGTCATGAGCTCCTGCTGTGATCGTGCACGTTCCATCACTTGGGGCATCGCGGTGGTCTTCCGTCGATTCCGCACGGAGTCTGGTTGAACACGGGCACCGAAGGTGAACGCTTTCTCGGTTCCAACTTCTCGTCGGTTCCGGTTCAATCGGGCGACTCCTTCGCGCGGCCGTCCGCCGGCGGCGGTCACGGTGAACCCCTTGAGTGCACGTACCTTGACGTGCTCGACGACGTCATCGACGGCTACGTCGCCATCGAGCGGGCCGCTAAAACCACGGCGTGGTCATTACCGCAATCGAACCCGACCTGGATGCTTACGAGGTTCACGAGGTTCACGAGGTGGCGAGTGTGGCACTGCGACTCGACATCGCAGCCCACCGTCTCGGGTGACTCACAGAAGATCCCACGCCCGTCTCTGCCCGCTTCGTGAGCGGTGACATCGACCTGCTTGAGGTCATCCGCCGCTACGGCGTCATTCTTGACTGGGGCACCGGTGAGCTTTTTGCCACGACTACCCTGGAGCACCGCGCCCTGATGGAGCGTCGTTCCTCATCGCACTGGCCGGTCGTTTCGGCCTGACTTGCGCCGATTTCAGCCCGCCACGGGCGAGGAATTGCGTGTGCATCTGTACCGGGCCTGATCGATCTATCTTGCATCGGCCTACTGGCCAGGATCCACAGCTCGTTCACCTACTTGCACAAGTCCATTTCAGCCAATGGTCTTCTGTTCATTGACGACTGCAACATTCCGGCCGCCGTTGCACCTGAAAACCTGTAGTGCACCACCCATCACGAAACATTTTGCCGGGCGTCATCGGCCCTAATGGAGGTACAGAGTGCATGTGAATCTGACCGGCAGCAACACGACCGTTGAGGCTACCGATGCCCTCTACCGCGAGGGCAACGACGAAGACCAGATGACCAAGGGATCGCTCTCGATGGCGTGGTACGGCGTCGCACGCGCCATGTTTTTTGTCTATATCGGTGCGGCGCTGGCCCTGGCCTACGGCACGGTGGATGCGCTGATCGGACTGGCGCTCACCATCGTGGCCTCCGGGCTGATCAACCGCGTCCTGTCGAAATACGCCATCCACTACGCCGTCTTCGAAGGTTCGATTGTCGCCTACGCCTTCCAGGTTACCTTTGGCGGTGAGATGTGGATGTGGTACCCCATCGTGGTCTTCGTTTCCCAGACCCGTATCAACACGGCCCACTACTACCTGGGAGCGGCAAACCTCAAGTCATTCGGCGAACGGGTATTCCGCGTCAAGCTTCCTAATCTGGTGTGGGTGCTGACATCGTCCGTGATCATCTTCCTCCTGATGCTCCTGCCGATCGTGAAGTACATTCTGCTTGCATTGGCTTGGCAGGGCGTCCGGGTCACAGCGTGGGTTGCCATCGCCGTTACACACATTCTGATTACGCGAGGGCAGAGTCACGAGCACGGGATGCTGGCCGATGTGCACTACCGCAGGTTCAATAACTCGGGACTGATCGCCTGGATCGTCGCAACACTCACCGGCATCGTCATGCTGCAGCTGGGTTTGTTCAACGCGGATCTTGCCGGGGTTGGCGCTACGTGGGGCCCCATCCTCACGGCTGTCGTCGCATCAGCCGTCTACGCCGTTCGGTTTCTGCTACTTATCGCCGAGGTCAATGAGGCGAAGCGCGAAGAGGCACGTTGCCTGTCCCTCAACCGAATTGAGGTTGAGTTGCAGAAGCGTTTCAATCTTGCGCAGTCGATAGTTGAGCGAATTGCGGTGAATGAACAGGGCGCCACAGGTCTTCGATGGCTGTGCGTCATTGTCGAGATACGTGCGCAGCGTCTCCAGCAGCGGACCGGCGCGTTTCGTGTCTTGATCCACAAGCGGGGCCAGCAACTTGCGTGCGGATTCCTTCGCACCTCGCCCGGCCGTGGCGGTGACCACGGCGCTGAGTCCCAGTTCGGGAGCGAGCTGGGGTCGGTCTATGCGCTGCACCAGCTGCAGCGAGTGCACGACGGAAAGTCGCAACTCGAACAGGCTGAGCATCGCGCGCTTGAGTACCAGTGGTTGCCGATCATGGATGCGCAACAGCCGGTTGGCGACGGCCTCAAAGTCATCGCGCGGATTCTGGGCGAAGGCCACCAGTCGGTCCCCGAACTCGGTGACCCGCACGGTGTGGAACATCTCGTGGAGCGCCACGCGCAGTTGCCAGGACGTCGACGCAAATTCCCCGCCCATATCAGCGACCAGAACGGATGTCTCGACCCGGGGATCCAGCCCAATGTCCTGAAAGGCTTTACGCACATCGAGGTGGGTCGCCTCTTCCCACGACTCACAGGCGAGCACAAAACTCTTGATCTCCTGCTGGCGACTGGCATCCACGAGGACGGACCGATTGAGCTGCAAGGCGATGATGGAGGCGACAGGGCCGAGAAGGGAGGCGAGGGGACTACCGCTGTCCGTTTCCCTGATCGCCAGACGGCACGGATTGTTGAGACCCATCGGGAGGGGAATACTGAGCACACCCGCCTGCGGTTTTGTTCTCGCTCCCGACGTCCAGGTGGCCAAGGCGGGATACTGCGCTATAACCGTGCCGTAGGCGTCGTATACGGCCAACGGCGACTGGATGACGCTGTAAACGGTCGCGAGCAGGGTGACGACCTCGGCGTCCTGGTTCGCCAGGCGGGCGCATTCGTCTGCCAATCTCCAGCCGCGGTTCACCACAGCAAGGCGCTCGGCGTGCATGACGCTCTCGATATAGCGGTTCACCTGAAGCGGGGGAACAGCTGCGGGCACTTCCAGCAAGGGAACATCGCGCTCGGTGCAGGCCGCGATCAGACCGGGCGGAAGTGCGCGATGGGCCATACCGGTTGCGAAAACAATCGCTGAGACGGGCACGTCGATCAGTCGTTCCACGAAAGCATCCCAGGTGCGTTCATCGGAGAAATTCATTCCAATTCCGCTGGTCAGCAGGAGGGAATGAGGATCAAGAAATGGGGTCGGGTCCATCAGTTCCGTGGGAGCACATCCGCTCAACTCGGTCGCCAAGCGTGCTTCCGATGACGGTGTCTGCAGCAAGAGTTGCAGGGAACGTTCCAGGAGTAAATCGACCACGCGCATCCAAAAATCTCGTTCCTTTGGTATTTTGCACAAAGTTTTTTGCAAGTTTAGGGCAACTGCCTACTGGGCCGCGACGCGGCGGCACCGTAGCGTGGAGTCATGGACGACGTGCATATCAACTCGAACATCACCATTAATTCCGACATGGGCGAATCCTTCGGGATTCACAGCTTCGGCAATGACGAGGCTCTGATGAAGCTGGTCGACGTCGCAAACGTTGCGTGCGGCTTTCATTCCGGAGATCCCGATGCCATGGATGCGACCGTTGCGCTCGCCAAGGAGCACGGTGTGCTCGTCGGGGCGCATCCGGGGCTGCCCGATTTGGTTGGGTTCGGTCGTCGTGAGATGAAACTCACGCCGGCTGAGGTGGAGTCAATCATTCTTTACCAGGTGGCAGCGCTCGTTGGCTTTCTTGGCAAATACGACCTGCCTTTGAACCACATCAAACCGCACGGTTCCCTTTTTGGAATGTTGGCGCGCGATGAGGCGCTGATGCAGGGCGCCGTTAATGTTGCCAAATTCTATGGCGTTCCCCTTTTTGGAATAGCCGGGAGCGCCCATCAATCTGTTGCCGAGCGCAATGGCGTTGAGTTCGTTGGAGAGTTGTATGTGGATCTCGACTACAACGCCCAGGGCGGCCTGATCATTCTGCGGCGTCCCGAAGAGACCAACCCGAACGAGGCGGCGGAACGTGTGCGCCGAGTGCTGCAGGACGGCACCGTTCTCGCAACCGATGGCACCGTTCTTGAAATTCCCTTCGGCAGCATCTGCGTGCACTCAGACGCGCCAAACTCTCCCGCAGTAGCCCTCGCCGTTGGTGGAGCCCTCGGCCGGTAATCGCGACACCGCAGCACTCGCTCGAGAGGCGTGCACTCACGCCGACGAGCCCGACGAAAGTGAACTTATGAGCCACCAGATTATTTCCCCCCTTCCCGGCATCTTCTACCGCAAGCCTGGCCCGGGCAAAGAGCCGTATGTCAACGAAGGCGACAGTGTGTCGGCCGGGCAGACCATTGGCCTCGTCGAGATCATGAAGCAGTTCAGTGAGGTGCGCGCAGAATTCGACGGCGTGTTGGACAAATTTGAAATCGAAGACTTTGGTGTTGTCAATCCCGGTGATGTCATCGCGATCACGTCCTGATCTGCAGCAGGTACCTACCTGCCGCCCCATGCCTTTCCAACGTTTCACTCGACTCACTGGAAGACTCAATGCAGAAATTGCTCATAGCTAACCGCGGCGAAATTGCCGTTCGAATCATTCGCACTGCTCGAGAAATGGGCATCGTGACCGTGGCGGTCGTCAGCGAAGCCGACAAGTCGTCCTTCGCTGCGGACCTCGCTGATGAGGTCATCGTTGTCGGTCCGGCCCCGGCCGGACTCAGTTATCTTAACCACGAAGCCGTTCTGAAGGCCGCCCTCGATAGCGGGGCTGACGCCGTGCACCCTGGCTACGGGTTTTTATCGGAAAACGCCGAATTTGCGCGCAAAGTGATTGGTGCCGGGTTGACCTGGGTTGGGCCCTCGCCGGAATCGATCGAGCTCATGGGGGACAAGTCACGAGCCCGCCGGGCGGCGATCGATGCCGGTGTGCCCACGCTCCCCGGCACCGAGTGTGCGCTTCAAGAGGGCGATGATATTGACGCGATCGCCGCCGAGATCGGATTTCCACTGGTAGTCAAGGCATCCGCCGGGGGTGGCGGGCGAGGCATCCGTTTGGTCGAAGAGCCGGCTCAGCTGCGTGGCACCGTTGAGATTGCCCAGGCTGAGGCGCTGGGCGCCTTCAATTCCTCCGACGTCTACTTCGAGAAGTTCGTGACGAAGGCTCGCCACGTGGAGGTGCAGATTCTCTGCGACGGAGAAACATACCTCCACCTGGGGGATCGAGACTGCTCAATGCAACGTCGCCAACAGAAGATCCTTGAGGAAGCTCCGGCTCCGGACCTTCCGGAGGCAGTGCGGGAACGAATGCGCGAATCCTCGGTGCAACTGGCGCGCCAGGCCCACTATGTCGGAGTTGGCACCGTGGAGTTTTTGTACGACCCGACCAGCCATGAGGTTGCTTTTATCGAGATGAACACCCGGATTCAGGTGGAACACACCATTACCGAGGCGATCACGGGTATGGATCTGGTACGCGAGCAGTTGCGCATTGCCGTGGGGGAGAAACTCTCCATCACTCAGGACGACATCCAGTTTTCTGGGCACGCTCTCGAATTTCGCATCAATGCCGAAGACCCAGACAACAAATTCATGCCCAGCCCGGGCACGATCAAGACCATGAACCTGCCCGGGGGCGCCGGCGTCCGATCCGATTTCGGCTTTATCGCGGGCAAGACCGTCGCACCGTTCTACGACTCCCTGCTGGGCAAGATCATCGTGTGGGCGCCAACGCGTGAACTCGCCATTGCACGATCGGAGCGGGCCCTCCGTGAAGCCCACATTGAGGGGGTCCGGACGACCATTGGTCTGCTCACCTCCCTCGTCACCCTCCAGGACTTTGCCGAGGTCAATCACCACACCACGTACATCGAATCCTTTCTTGACTCGTTGGGAGACACGCAATGACACAGCAAACCACAGCTCGATACACCTGGGGCGGCGACGAATTTCTCTTCGTCGAGATCGCAGAGGGCATGTCCCTGGAAGCGAACTTCATCTCCAACAGCATTGCGAATGCCTTGGAGGCGCGAGAACTTGTCGGCATCGTGGACATCTGCCCGGCCAACGCCTCCTTGCTGGTGCGTTTCGATCCGGATGCCGTGGCGTGGCAGGAACTTGAGCGAGTTGTGCACATGCTTGAGGACGAAGTACGGGCAGCAACCGACAAGGTTCTTGAGACACGCATCATCGAGATTCCGGTCTGGTACAACGATCCCTACACGAACGAAACGGGCGCCCGATTTCGTGAGGGATACCACCAGCGGCCCGAAGGTAACGACCTGGACTATGCGGCCGAGGTCAATGGTCTGGCCGATTCCGAGGAATTCATCACCCGACATCACGAATCCCCGTGGCTGGTTTCCATGGTCGGTTTCGTGGCTGGTCTGCCCTTTCTCTTTCAGCTCGTGGACCGTGAAAAGCAGCTCGAAGTACCCAAGTATCTGAGCCCCCGCACGGATACGCCCGCACTGACCGTTGGTTATGGCGGCTGCTTCAGCTGTATCTATTCCGTGCGGGGCGCCGGCGGATATCAAATGTTCGGTATCGCAGCCGCGCCGATCTTCGATCCGTCGCAGGGCCTGGAAGACTTCGCGGATTTCATGGTCTTCTTCAAACCGGGCGACATCGTCAAATTTAAGCCGATTGATGAAACCGAGTACCGGCGAATTCGAGCTGAAGTAGACGCAGGAACCTTCCGTTATCGGCAGGCACCGATCGCTTTCGATCTGGGAGCGGCCTTGGCTGACCCCGACGGCTACAGGTTGTCACTTCTGGAGGCACTCAATGGCATTTAACATTCTCGAACCCGGCCTCTCGACGACTGTGCAGGACCAGGGACGGATCGGCTATTACCGATTTGGCATTCCGCAGGGCGGGTCAATGGATCAATACTCAGCCACGTTGGGCAACCGCTTAGTAGGAAACACTGCGGCGGAGGCGGTGCTGGAGTGCACCTATATTGGCCCCAAGATCGTGACGACGGCCGACGCCGTGATCGCCGTGACCGGTGCGCCTGTTGATGTCTTCGTCAATGGCGAGATCGTGCCCGAATACGAGAGAATTACGCTCGTGGCCGGAGACGAATTGAAGTTCGGTGTGATCAAGGGCGGCACCAAGTATTTCATCGCCGTGTACGGCGGCATCGACGTACCCCAGGTTCTCGGATCGCGCTCGACGTATCCGATCGGCGCCATCGGCGGAGTCGAGGGGCGTGCCCTTGCCAGCGCGGATCTGGTTCCGATTGGTGTTGGGTCGGACAACGGTTTACCCGTGCTGCGCTCCATCGCACCCGAGGATCGTCCGGTCTACTCCAAGGACGTGAATATTCGGGTCATGCTCGGACTCTACGACCACAATCTCTCGGCCAGCGGGCTGGACAGTCTGCTCAACAGTGAATGGGTGTTGACTCCCGTCGCAGATCGTATGGGCCTACGCTACAGCGGACCCGGGGTGGAGTGGAAAGTCCGGAAACAACCGTTTGGTGCCGGGCAGGACCCGTCAAATATCGTTGACGCTGGTTACGCCGTAGGCTCCATCCAGATTCCCGGCGGCACCCAGCCGATCATTCTGCACCGCGACGCCGTCTCGGGTGGGGGATACGCCATGGTCGCCACGGTCATATCGGCAGACATGGATCTGGTCGCTCGCTGTGCGCCGGGTACGAAAACACACTTTGTCGCCGTGACGATGGAACAGGCACTTGACGCACGCCGTGCGAACACCTCCCGGGTTGCCCGAATCTGGTCGTAACCTGTTCGGCCGCTCTTCGTGAGCTTGGCTGGAAAGCCACTGACGAGCATCCACGGCATCTTCTGCGCGTCGGCAAGCGATACTGGATTCATGGACGGCAAAGGTTCCCTCGCCGATTTTCTACGCTCAGCGCGGGCCCGGCTGACGCCGGCGGAGGTCGGGCTGCCGGTAGACCCGAACGCGGCCCCCCGCCGGGTGCGTGGCCTGCGCCGCGACGAGGTCGCGGCGTTCGCCGGGGTGAGCGTGGACTACTACGCTCGCATGGAGCAGGGTCGTGTGACGCAGGCATCCGATGCCGTGGTGAACGCGCTCGCCGAGGTGCTGCACCTGAATGAGTCGGAGCGCGCCTACTTGTTTGCCCTGTTGTCGGCATCGACCGGTGGGCGCGCGCAGCAGCGACGGCGCACGCACACCGTTCGGCCGTCGGTGCGCACCGTCATGGACTCGCTCACCGCGCAGCCCGCATTCCTACTCGGCGTGGGGATGGACGTGCTCGCCATGAACGATCTCGCGAAACTGCTGCTCAAGGACTTCACGCAGGGCGCAGGACTCCAGCGCAGCTTGGCCAGGTGGACCTTCCTCGACCCGGCGGCGCGCACCCTCTACCTGGACTGGGAGGACGTAGCCTGCGACGTGGCGGCTATGCTGCGCCACGACGCGCATACCCACGCCAACGACCGGGCGCTCAACGAGCAAATCGACGAGCTGACCGTGAAGAGCGACGAATTTCGCGCCTGGTGGAGCCAGCACCGGGTCTGGGAGTGCACGTTCGGACTCCAGCGCTTCATGCACCCGATCGTCGGTCGCATCGACGTGGACTACGAGACCTTCCCGGTGCCCGGCGAACCCGATCAACGGCTGTTCGTCTACAGCACTCAACAGGGGTCCGCCTCGAACGACGCCCTGCGCATCCTGGCCTCCTGGCGCACGGATCAGACGGATGACGCCGCCCTCCGCCTGCGCGTACAGGGTCTGTCCAAACAGGTCCGTCTCTGTGCGAGCGGTCGTCTCATCCCAGTCGCGAGTGAGCTTTCCGCGCGCGAGCGGGCTCCACGAGCGGGCTCCACGAACGGGTCAAAGCGATGCACGATGTAGAGGTCCACGTAATCCAGATCGAGGCGACGCAGGCTGTTGTCTATTTCCTGCAGAACAGCCTTGCGTGAGAGGCCGCTCTGGTTGGGGCCATCGCCGACGGACCCATGTACCTTGGTCGCTACGACGACCTCGTCACGGTGGGCGTACTCCCGGAGAGCGCGGCCGAGGATCTCCGCGCTGGAGCCGGCCGAGTAAATGTTGGCCGTGTCAAAGAAGTTGATGCCGGCCTCGAGAGCCCGCCGGATGAAAGGCCGACTGATCTCCTCGTTCAGGGTCCAGGCATGGTTGCCACGCTCCGGCTCGCCGTGACTCATGCAACCCAGGGCGGTTCGTGCCTGGTCTTTATCGACTTGCGGCGCGGACCGCGAGCGTCAGAGCGTCCTACGCGTTGGCGCGGGTCTCATTTGCGAACGTGGCGACGTCGATGACGAAGCGGTAGCGCACGTCACTGCGGATGACCCGCTCGTATGCCTCGTTCACCTGATCGACGGAGATGACCTCGATATCGGCGCCGATACCGTGGGTGGCACAGAAGTCGAGCATCTCCTGGGTCTGGCGGATGCCGCCGATCTTCGAGGCGGCGATGGAGCGACGCTGGGCGGCGAGCCAGAACATCTTGATCTGGTCGGGCTCGGTCGGGATGCCCACGTGAACGAGCGTGCCGTCGAGTGCGAGCAGCTGCAGGTAGCGCTCCATGTCGAGGTTTGCGGCCACGGTGTTCACGATGAGGTCGAAGTGGTTCTCGAGCTCGGTGAACGTGGTCGGGTCGCTCGTGGCGTAATAGTGGTCTGCGCCGAAGCGCAGGCCATCGGCCTGCTTACTCAGGGTCTGGCTGAGCACGGTGACCTCCGCGCCAAGCGCGTGGGCGATCTTCACGCCCATGTGCCCAAGGCCACCCATGCCGAGGATGGCGACCTTCTTGCCGGGGCCGGCCTTCCAGTTCTTGAGCGGGGAGTAGAGGGTGATACCGGCGCAGAGCAGGGGAGCGGCCTCGGAGAGTTCGATACCCTCGGGAATGCCGAGCACAAAGTTCTCGTCGACAACGACGGCGGTACTGTAGCCACCATTGGTTGCCGTACCGTCGTAGAAGCGGTCGTTGTAGGTGCCGACCTCGCCCTTCAGGCAGTACTGCTCCTCGCCGGCCAGGCAGTTGGTGCACTTACGGCAGGAGTCTACGAAGCACCCCACGCCGACGCGGTCGCCCACGCGGTAACGGGTGACGTCGCTGCCGACGGCAGACACGATGCCGGCAATCTCGTGGCCGGGAACCATTGGGAACAGTCCCACGGCCCACTCGTCACGGGCCTGGTGGATGTCGGAGTGGCAGATGCCCGCGAACTTGATGTCGATTGCCACGTCGTGGGCGCCGGGAGTGCGCACCTCGACCGTGGAGCGTACGAGAGGCTGGCCGGCCGCGGGGGCGGCGAGGGCGGGAACGGTGGTTGTCATAAGAAACTCTTCCAGTACCGGTGATGGATGGCGGGGGGAACCCCGTGCCGAGGCACGTGTCGACGGTGACATCCGCTTGCTCAACGCTACGCCGTTACAGTTGCATTGTCAGGAGCCAAGGGTGGCACTGATTGACCCACCCACGGCCTCCGCTTGTCGCAGCGGTCGTGTGATCAGCGTGAGACAGCTACGTGAAATACGGCGACCCGATGACACTGGGGCAGATTGACAAGCTGCTCACCGTGGTGAGGGCCTGATCGTTTCGCGTCACTCACATCGCTCTCGAGCATTCTCGGGTAAGGCCTGTTTTAAAGCGTACGCTGTGCCGCATGAGAGCTGCCGTGTACCGCCACTACGGACCACCGAGCTTTGTGCACGTCGAGGATGCGTCGCGTCCGGTGCCCGAAACCGGCGAGCTGCTCGTGCGGGTATTCGCCAGCACGGTGAACCGTACGGACTGCGGGTTTCTGAGCGGCAAGCCGCGCCTGGTGCGGCTGTTCAGCGGGCTACTGGCCCCACGGGCGACCATTCTGGGTTGTGAATTCGCCGGTGAAGTCGCCGATATCGGTGCCGGGGTTGGTTCTTTCACGGTCGGCCAACGTGTCTTCGGTTATAACGGCGTCAAATTTGGTGGTCACGCTCAATACCTGACCATTTCCGAAACGGGCCTGGTGGCAGAGCTGCCGCCGCGGTTGTCGTACGACGAGGCCGCACCGATCGTGGAGGGTGCCCACTACGCGCTCGCTATGATCCGCGGGGCAAAGGTCACGGTCGGGCAGAGAGTTCTGGTCAACGGCGCGACGGGTGCAATCGGTTCGGCCGCCGTGCAGCTGCTCGTGCACCTCGGGGCTCGCGTCACGGCGGTGTGCGCCGGCGCGCACCGCGCACTGGTGGAATCGTTCGGCGTAGACCGTGTCGTGGATTACACCCACGAGGACTTCACCGCACTCGACGACACGTTCGACGTCGTGCTCGACGCGGTCGGTAAGAGTTCTTTCGGTCGCTGCCGTCGGCTGCTTTCACCGGGCGGAATCTATGTTTCCTCGGAACTCGGCGCTCTGTGGCAGAACCCGGTGCTGGCGCTGATCACGCCGCTGCTGCGCAAGAAACGGGTGCTCTTTCCCATTCCCAAGGACACGCGAGCTGACGTGCTGTTCCTTCAGGGTCTGGTCGAATCGGGCGAGTTTCGGCCGGTGATTGACCGAAGCTACCCACTCGAGCAGATTCGCGAGGCGTACGAGTATGTGGCGGTCGGTCAGAAGATCGGCAACGTCGTCATTCGCGTGCGCGAAGTGACGTAAGTTACGGGCGGGCGTTCCAAAAACCGGCGTGCACTTCGGCGGCCTCAGCGAGCAGGGCGGGGCCAGCCACGGTGACACTGTTGCCGCCGCGGGCAAATACCTCGCGGCACGGCAGGTCCAAGGTTGCTTCGCCATCTTGCCGGGGAACCATCGCGGCAAGCTGTTCTTCCGGTAGCGCGTAGACGACGCGACCGATACCGGCCCAGTAGATCGCTCCGGCACACATCGCGCAGGGTTCCGTGCTGGTGTACAGCGTGCTCGAATGCAGGGCGTCCCGGGCCAGGAGTGTTGCGGCGATGCGCACCAGATTGGTCTCCGCATGCCCGGTGGGGTCACCGAGGGTGACGACCGTGTTCTGACCCTCGATGATGATGTCTTCGCCGGTCACGAGAACCGCTCCGAAGGGATGGTTGCCGACCTCACGCGAGGCGCGGGCCGCCTCGATCGCGTGCCGCAGGTGAGTTTCATCGGTGCGTGAGACAGTGGTGAGGTCAGGCATGATCGTCGCTTTCTCAATGGGGGAAAGATTCAAGCCTAACCGCCCCGTGTTATCGGTCGGCGGACTGGCGCTCCCGGAAGGCGATCATGTTCACGCGGTTGCCACAGCGCACACTGCAGAAACGCTTGGACCCGTTGCGGGACAGGTCAAGAACCAGGCCGGTGCAGGTATTCGCTTCGCAGATTCTCAGGCGCCCCATTTCGTCGCTGCGGATCACGTCGATCAAGGCCAGGGCCGCTTCGACACGCATGCGCTCGCCGAGTGGCGCCTCGGACACAGTCGCGTGCAGATGCCAGTCCGACACGTCGTGGCGCGCGAGCTGGGGCAGCGCTTTGGCGTCGCGCAATATGCGATTGACCTCAACCACGGCGTCGTCGCGGCCCAGGGTCCAGACCCGGCGCAGCAGGGCTCGGGTCTGCTGCACGTCTCGCAACTCGGCATCATCGCCATCGATGCGTCCAGTGAACGGGATCGGAGCGAGGAGTGCCGCGAGGTCGGCAAGCGTTTCGAGTTCGTCACGGCCACTGCGCGAGGCCCCGGGGTCGGTATCGCCGAGCGCCACCACGAATTCAAGCGCCTCCTCGGTGTCAGGGGCAAAATGCAAGTTGACTCCTTGCGAGTTCGGTCGTACTGTCAGTGGCATAGGCCAGTTTAGACCATCACAGGCCCAACCGAAGGGGTCACCATGAAGATGGTATCGATGCCGGGTGGCCTGGTCGTAGCCGTGATCGCGGCGGTCTCATTTGGCACCTCGGGCGCGCTGGTCAAACCGATGCTGGAGGCCGGCTGGTCGCCGACGGCCGCCGTCACCGCCCGCGCCCTCACCGCAGGATTTGTCTTGCTGCCGCTTGCGCTGATCTCGCTGCGCGGACGCTGGGCCGTGCTCTGGCTGGGCCGCTGGCGGGTGCTCGGCATGGGGTTGGTGGGCGTGGCGTGCACGCAGCTGGCGTATTTTGCCGCGCTGCAGACCATTCCGGTTTCTACCGCACTTTTGATTGAATTTCTTGCCCCGCTGATTCTGGTCGCCTTCGTCTGGGTGACGACGAAACGGATGCCGCGACGCACGGTTCTGATCGGCTCGACTCTCGCCGTCGCTGGCCTCGTGCTCGTGATCGGTCCCGGAGCGCTTCAAGCGGTCGACCCGGTCGGTGTTGTGTTCGCCTTTGCCGCCGCTATCGCCTGCGCGGTGTTCTTTGTCGTAGCGGCACGCCCGGCGCAGGGACTGCCGCCGATTGCGCTCGCGGCTTTCGGACTGCTGGTCGGGGGCGCCGCTCTGGGTTTGCTCGGCTCGACCGGTTTGCTGGCGTTCACGGCATCCTTCACGGACTTATCGTTGCTCGGAGCGCAAGTGTCCTGGTGGGTGCCATTGCTGGCGCTCGCAATCATCAGCACCGCGATCGCCTATGCGGCCGGCATCACCGCGGCTGGCGCTCTGGGGTCGAGACTGGCGTCATTCCTGGGGCTGCTCGAGGTGATCTTCGCGTCGCTATTTGCCTGGCTGCTGCTCGGCGAGTTGCTGACACCACTGCAATTGCTCGGTGGTCTACTCATCCTGGGTGGCATTGCAGCCGTGGGAGAAGAGCGGGTGGAGCTGGCCGTCGAGTCGTTGCTCCCGGACGAGCCCCTCGTGCACGAAGCACGAGCGCACGAGCCCCAGCCGACCGAGACATAACTTTGCTGTACAGCGGCCAGACTTCTAAACTTGCAGGCCTGAGCCTCTAGTGAAGGGTTGCTCGTGCCCGACACCGTTGGATCGCCCGCGAAGTCACGCCGCAACCGGTTTCGCGGGGTGTTCGCCTCCCGGGGGCTGCTGCTGGTGGCATTCGCCTTCTCTGTGATGGCAGACCCCGTGTCGTCGGTCGCCTACGCGGTTGAGGCGGCGCTGCGCGCGCTCGGTGGTGATCTCTCGCTGCTGCTGGCGACGATGGGCCTCGTGATGGCGATCATCGCGCTCGTGATCGTAAATTACCGCCAGCTGATCAATCGCTACCCCAAGGGCGGCGGTGCGTCGGCCGCCGTGGGTGAAGCGTTTGGAGACGGTTGGTCCTTCATTCCCATCGGTGCTCTTGTCGTGGACTTCGTACTGACGATCGCCGTGAGCGTTTCGGCTGGAGCATCGGCTGCTATCGCCTACTTTCCTTCGCTTGCTCCGTGGCGAGTCGGCATAGCTATCGCTTTGTTGCTCCTGGTTGCCGGGGTCACGCTGGTCGGGCATCTCGGTCGCGTTATCTTCGCCGGAATGACACTTACCTTCATCGTGCTGGCCGCACTCGTGTTGATTTATGGTCTGGGCGTGGATCCCCAAGACAGCGGAATGATCGCCGACACTGCTCCGCATATGCCGATCCTGGCCGTGCTTCTTGCCTTCCCGGTCGCCATGGCCCTGGCCACCGGGGTGGAGGCACCGTCCACGGCCATCGCCGAGCTCGGCCAACTCGACGATGCCGGCCGGCGGCGGTTCGGAAGGCTCACGCTCTGGCTCACGCTGGGCGTGGTCGGCACCATCACAATAGGGCTCGCCCTGGAGCTGGTTCACCTCCAGATCGGCGTTCCCGGGCCGGACACAACGCAAATCGCTGAACTGGCCCGGGTGGCGGCACCCGCGCCGGTCTTTGCGGCCTTCCAGTTGGCCACCGCCCTGCTCCTGCTCGCTGCGGCGAGTTCCTCCTTTCAGGCTGGGCCGGGGATGCTCAAGGCACTTGCTCGGCATGCCGGAGCGGACGGTGAGCTCGTCGGCATCCTCCCGGCAGCCCTGGCGCGCACCAATGGCCGGCATGCACCGGTGTGGGGAGTGGTGCTCTTTACCGTGTTGGCGGTGATTATCACGATCATTGCCGGCGCAAACGATCAAAATCTGGTTTTGTACTATGCCGTGGCCGTGTTCTTGAGCTTTCTGGGTGGGCTGCTGGCCATGGCCAGGTTTTCATTTCAGGAGGGCCACCGAGCCTCCCTGGTATTGAACCTCGTGGGGGCCGTCGTCGTGCTGTTCACGCTGATCATGAATCTGTCGCGCGGCTTGCCGCTGCTTAGTCTCGGGGCATCCTTGCTGGTCTCGCTCATTGTGCACCAAATTTGGGTGCGGGCGGGAAAGCCCGAGGGCGCGCGCAGCGTTCAGGCATCGAGCAGCCTTAAGCCCTAGATGCGCCAGACTGGGTGCATGCCCGATCTCACTCTGCACGGCGGCGATGGCAGTCGCGTTGATGCCGAAATTGAGGTCAAACGGTCTCGGTTTCTGTGCCGCCTGGTCAGAACAGCGACCGAGGATGCCGCGCGCGCCGTGATCGACGACGCGCGCAAGGACCACTGGAATGCCCGCCACCATTGCTCGGCGTTCGTGCTCGGGCCCTCAGCAGCCCCCGATCAGGTGCGTCGCTCGAATGACGACGGTGAACCGTCGGGCACAGCGGGCCGACCCATGCTTGAGGCGCTGGCCGGACGCGGCTTCGTCGATTGCGTGGCCGTCGTCACCCGCTACTTCGGAGGCACACTCCTCGGTGCCGGAGGCCTCGTGCGCGCTTACTCGGAGGCTGTCCTGACCACGATCGACGAGGCACAAACCCGCGGGCTCGTCGTGGCGCGCGAACGCCGCGAGCTGTTCACGCTCGCGCTCTCCCACACGGATGCCGGACGCATCGAGGCCGAGCTGCGCCAGCGCGGGGTGCTCATCCTGGGTACAGATTACGGGCGCGATGCAGTGCTTCACATTGCAGACGACGACGCCGAGCGGCTGGCCGCGATGGTTGCTCAGGTCACTGCTGGAGGCGCTGTTCTGGCAGCGCTCGGCCACGAATGGGTCGATGTCAAAGCGTAGTACCGTTCTTCCCGACGAGACGGTTGTCGACATCCACTCGATTCCAGAGCCACGAAAAGGGGACCTCGATTCGCGGCAGCCTCGAAGCTACGAGTGAACGCACCGCGCCAAAGTTGGTGGAAACATTTCGGCGCCTCAGGCGTTAGGTCTCACATGAAAACCATTGTGTACCGAGAGACCGGCGACCCGTCCGTACTGCAACTCGTTGATCGGCCGGTGACTGATCCCGGTACCGGCGAGGTGCGCGTGTGCATCGTCGTGAGCGGGGTGAACCCGACCGACTGGAAGTCGCGCCGAGGCTCCGCGCCGGGGGAGGCGCTCCCGTTCGCCGACGTCGTACCGAACCAGGATGGTGCGGGGATCATCGATGCTGTCGGCACCGGAGTCTCGAACGTGGCCGTCGGTGACCGCGTCTGGCTGGCACTCGCCGCGTATCAGTTGGCGCACGGTGGTACCGCCCAGGAGTTCGCGGTGCTCCCGGCAGAACGTGTCTTTCTGCTGCCCTCCGCCGCGAGCTTCGACCAGGGGGCCAGCCTGGGCGTGCCAGCGATCACCGCCTACCGTGCGCTGACGGTGGCTGAGGACGGGCCGCGCCGGTTACATCCGGGGGCTCTGGACGGCAAGTTCGTGCTCGTCGCGGGCGGAGCCGGTGCCGTCGGTCACGCAGCCATTCAATTGGCCCGCTGGGCAGGGGCCACCGTGATCACGACCGTGAGCGGTCCTCAGAAAGCAGCGCTGGCGACGAACGCTGGCGCCCATCACGTGTTCATCTACACCGACTCCGATGTCGTCGCTGAGATTCGACGCATCGCACCGGGCGGCGTGGATCTCATCGTGGAGGTCGCTCCCGCCCAGAACTCGACTCTCGACCTCTCGGTTATTCGCAATCGCGGATCGATCGCGGTCTATGCCAATAACGGCGGCGACCAGATGACGCTTGACGTTCGCAAGCACTTCAGCCTCAACGTGCGGTACCAGTTTGTGCTGCTGTACACGGTGGGCAACGAAGTGGTGCGGCAGGCCGCCGCCAGCATCAATGAAGCGCTCGTGGACGGCGCGCTGGCGGTCGGTGACGATGCGGGACTGCCGCTCCACCGCTTCGATCTCGCTCACACCGGAGATGCCCACGCGGCCGTCGAAAGTGGCGTCACCGGCAAGGTGCTCATCGACGTATCCGCCGGCTGACGAGATGCCAGAGAACACCCCCGTCAGAAAAGACGGGGATGTTCTCTAGCCTGCGGTTCTAGTACTCGCGGCGCGGCGCGCGCGGCGGGCGATCGCCCTGATCGGCGGAGCGCGAGGCGCCGCCCTTGTCGGCGCGCAGTTCGATGAGCTTGCCGCTGATGCGGGTGTTCTCCAGCTTGGAGAACACGTCGCGCGACAGATCAGCGGGCAGTTCGACCAGTGAGAACTCCGGCAGAATCTTGATATGGCCGAAGTCGTCGCGGCTCAGCCCACCCTCATTCGCCAGGGCGCCGACGATCTGGCGGGGCTCCACCTTGTGACGCTTGCCGACCTCGATGCGATACTGCGCCATCGGCTTGCCGCTCGAACGCACCGGGCGTTCGCTGCGCACCGGCCGGTCGTCGCGGGCGCCGTAGCTGCCCCGGTCATCGCGGCTGCCCCGGTCATCGCGCCCAAAGCGCTCTGGGCGGTCCGGGCGGTCTGAACGCCCGCCACGTTCGGGGCGATCGCCGCGCTGCTCCGAACGTTCGACCCGCTCGTCACGTTCGATGCGCTGCTGTGCCCGAACATCCTCGGCGGAGAGCAGTAGGGGAGTCTCGCCCTGGGAAACCACGGCGAGTGCCGCCGCCACATCAACCTCGGGCACGTCGTGGTGGGACACGTAGTGCGCGATGATGTCGCGGAATTTGCTGATGCGATCGGTCTCGTCGAGTGCAGCGGTGATGGCATCGTCGAAACGGGTCAGGCGCGTCACGTTGACGTCTTCCACGCTGGGCAGCTGCATCTGGGTGAGTGGCTGGCGGGTGGCTTTTTCGATCGCGGTGAGCAGGCGACGCTCTCGCGGGGTGACGAAGCTGATCGCTGCGCCGCTTCGGCCGGCGCGGCCGGTGCGGCCGATGCGGTGCACGTAGGACTCGGTGTCGATGGGAATGTCGTAGTTGACCACGTGGCTGATGCGCTCCACGTCGAGGCCGCGAGCGGCGACGTCCGTTGCAACGAGAATGTCGAGCTTGCCGCTCTTGAGCTGGTTGACCGTGCGCTCGCGCTGCACCTGCTGCACGTCGCCGTTGATCGCCATCGCGGAATAGCCGCGCGCACGCAGCTTCTCGGCGAGCAGCTCGGTCTCGTTCTTGGTGCGGGCAAAGATGATCATGCCCTCGAAGTTCTCGACCTCGAGAATGCGGGTGAGGGCGTCGAGCTTCTGAGGGTACGAGACCATCAGGTAGCGCTGGGTCGTGTTCGACGAGGTCGTGGTCTTGGTCTTGACCGTGATCTCGGCGGGGTCGTGCAGGTATTTCTGGGAGATTCGGCGAATCTGCGCCGGCATCGTGGCCGAGAACAGGGCGACCTGCTTGTCGTCGGGGGTGTCGGCGAGAATGGTCTCAACGTCTTCGGCGAAGCCCATTTTGAGCATCTCGTCGGCCTCGTCGAGCACCAGGTACTTGAGCTCCGAGAGGTCGAGGGTTCCCTTTTCGAGGTGGTCCATGATGCGGCCGGGAGTACCGACGACGATGTGCACCCCGCGGCGCAGGGCCGACAGCTGCACGCCGTAACCCTGTCCACCGTAAACCGGCAGCACGTGCACGCCTCGAATGTGTGCGCCGTACTTCTCGAACGCCTCACAGACCTGCAGAGCGAGCTCGCGGGTGGGAGCGAGCACGAGTGCCTGCGGGTTCTTCTGCGACAGGTCGAGACGGTTCAGAATGGGCAGCGCGAACGCGGCCGTCTTGCCGGTACCGGTCTGGGCGAGTCCGACAACGTCGCGACCTTCCAGCAGCGGGGGAATAGTGGCGGCCTGAATGGCCGAGGGGGTTTCGTAGCCGACGACTTTAAGGGCCTTGAGCATGGCGTCATTGAGCCCGAGATCGGCGAATGTCTTGGTTGCAGTGGCATTTTCTGCCTCGTTCTGCGCAGTGGTGTCTGGTGCGGTCATAGTTCAACGGTAGTCGAAGAGTTCGCAGCCGGCGTAAAGGCGCGTTCGGCGACCTTCACAGCGGATGCCTCGGCGATCGTCGCCCGGGCGTGGCGGGTAACGGAAACGACAGACCTGCTCGCGCGCATACATCTTTCACGGACACGTCACCGACCGAAGCGGCGTCATCTTGGGGTCGCGCGCAATCCGGGTTGGCATGACGACGACGGAACCGTTTCGCTCGGCTGACGCCGGGCAACTACGCCTTCAGGAATGCGATCGCCGCTTCTCGGAACGGCCGCGACGTCGGCGCGTTGAAGTGGTTGCGGCTGGGAATCTCGAAGAAACTACCGTTCGGCGTCGCCTCGGCGAGGGCCCGGGACGCGTCGAGAATGCTGTCCTCGCTTCCGGTCGCGAAGAGCAGCGGCTGGGTCGGCGCATTGGCGGCACCGGGCTGTGGGCCGCCGCGCATGCCTTCGACCAGGGCGACGAGCGCCGAGAGGTCGTTGCCCGGCAGTGCCCTGGCCATCTCGAGGTAGACGCCGGTGAGGCGGTCGGTGACGTCGGCGCCGTGCTCGAGGTGGGCGCGGGCATCCGCTATCTGAAAACTTTTGAGCGGATCGCCGTCGGGGATGCCGCCGAGTACCGCCTGCGTGATGCGGCCGCCAAGTTCGCGGGCGGCCTGCCAGCCCACCCGGGCACCGAGTGAGTAGCCGACGTAGCGCACCTCGGTGAGCAGGTAGGCGTCGAGCACCGACTCGACGTCGGCGACGAGCAGTTCCATCGTGTATGCCTCGCCCACGTGCGGTTTGTCGCTCGCGCCGTGGCCGCGCTGGTCGATACCGATCACGTGAAAGCCGGCCCGGGTCAGGTCGCGGGTCCATCCGGTGGCGTGCCAGTTCGCGATCGCGCTCGAGGCGAAGCCGTGCACCACGAAAACGGTCGGATGCTCCGGGTCGCCGAGCTCGTAGGTGGCGAGTTGTACGCCGTCGAGGGACGGGACAAAACGGTGCTCGGGAGCGCTACGGTGCAACATTCACCCATTTCACCACGGATGCCGACCCCCGCCTCGGCGCGCACAGTGGCGCAGCCATCGCCGACCAGTTCGGTCTGCCGCGCATGCGCGAGATCATCGAGTCCTACCCGCGCGCCTGATACCCAAGAAGGGCGCCTCCCGAGTGGGAGGCGCCCCAGCTTTTCGCCGGACTGGTTAGCGGCCGAGTCCGACGCCACCGAGAGCATCGTTGACGATCGAGTCGACGTGATCGTCTTCATGAGAGCTCCTATCCGTTGTTTTGTTCCGGGCCGATGTTTACCCGGGCCGATGTTTACCCGGGCCGATGTTTACCCGGGCCGATGTTTACCCGGGCCGCACTGATGCTCCGGAGCCCTGGCCTGTCCGGTTTGGTAGGACTGCCCCCGATGGGTGTCGAAGGAGGTTGTGGGCGCGGATCGCGCTCGTGGCGCCGCGCGCAGATCACCGCTGTGCGGGGTTTCCACCGGTTGCCAGGTCTAAACCTGAGAAGAGACGGGCAACCCGTGCTCGATGGCACCCGGGCACGCTGAGTCAGACCAGAAGGCTCACGACACGGTCGCGCAGCACATTACTGCGCTCGGTGAAACCGCGCTGGCGACGCACATACTCGGCCTTGCCGGCGGGAGTCTCGATCTCAACCGGCGCGTAGCCCCAGTCACTCAGGTCGTAGGGGGAGGCCTCCATGTCGAGCCGGCGAATGTCGCGTGCGAGCTCGAAGGCGTCGAGCATAACCTCGCCGGGAACCAGCGGGCCGAGCTTGATCACCCACTTGTAGATGTCCATGCCGGCGTGCAGGCAGCCGGGCTGCTCCAGCATCGGCTGATTCTCCCGGGAAGGGTGCAGCTGGTTCAGCCCAATCGCTGCCGGGGTAAAGAATCGAAACGCGTCGAAGTGGCTGCAGGCTATGCGGTTACCGTCGACGACGGCGTCGGTATCAAGCTGGCCGAGCCGCAGCGGCGCGACGTGACGGTGCTCACCCTGGCGGTAGACCATTGCCCACTCGTGCAGTCCGAAGCAGCCGAAATGGGCGGGTCGTTGCCGGGTCGAAGACAGCAGTGAACCGATAAAGCGCAGGAGGCGCTCATTCTTTTCGGAGAAGGCGGCGGCATCCACTTGGCTGTCGCTGCCCACGGTGCGGTACCACTTCCAGCTTGCGCGGGGGTAGTCGGCGGCGCCCTGCAACCGTCCGCCGGCGCCGGGATGCCAGCGGCGCAACAGCCCGGGACGAAACGGATAATAGGTGAACAGAAAATCGTCAACCGGATGCGTCAGTCCGGTTGCCGCGCGCTGCCGGCGGCCACGGGTAAACGTATCGGCGCGGTGTTCATGGGCCTGCTCGAGGCGCCGCCATTCGGTGGCCCCGAGCACCCGGGTCTGCTGGGTAAGGTGCACCCAACGAGGATACCCGCGCACACCGCCGTGACGATTCTCCACACGCCGTGCACTGTGAACGGCGGGGGTGACGACAAGCGCCGACAGGTGAGCACAATGCTCAACGCCAAGCGGTCCGGTTGCGCAGACCGGTAATCAATGTTGCACTTTCACGTGTGCGATGTGCGCCGCCGCCCACCGTCAGGTTTCGAGGGAGAAACTATGGAACCGGTCGACCAGCTCCAGTTCGACCCGGAGATCGCCTACGGTGACCCCCAGCTCGACACGCTTGCCGCGGTCGAGAAACGGGTGCTCTGGCTGGCCACCTCCATCGTGCACCACGCGAACCGCGTGCGCACCAACAGCTCGGGCATCAAGGTCGGTGGCCACCAGGCTTCCAGCGCGTCCATTGTCACGATCATGACCTCCCTCTGGTTCGGCCAGCTGCGCGCCGAAGACCGGGTGTCGGTCAAGCCGCACGCCTCGCCCGTTCTGCACGGCATCAACTACCTGCTGGGCAGTCTCGACCAGAAATACCTCACCACGCTCCGCGAATTCGGCGGTTTGCAAAGCTACCCCAGCCGTTCCAAAGATCCTGACCCGGTCGACTACTCCACCGGATCGGTGGGCATCGGCGCGACAGCCCCGATCTGGGGTGCCATCTCCCGCCGCTACACCGAGAGCCTGACCGGTGTGCTCAACCGTGGCCGCCAATACTCCCTGGTCGGTGACGCGGAACTCGACGAGGGCGCCGTCTGGGAGGCCGTGATCGATTCGAGCGTCGCCGATCTGGGCGAAATTGTCTGGATCGTCGACCTGAACCGGCAGTCTCTCGATCGGGTCGTGCCCAACATCGCCGCCGGCAAGATCGAGGCTCTGTTCGCCGCGGCCGGCTGGCAGGTCATCGTGGTTCGGTTCGGGCGACTGCTCGAGAGTCTGATGGAGCGCGCCGGCGGTGACGTGCTGCGCCGGCGCATCCTGGATATGTCGAATCCGGAGTATCAGCGTCTGATTCGCTGCTCGGCCGTCGAATTGCGCGAACGGCTTCCCGGCGACGGCGAAAGCCGCCAGGCGATCGTTGATATTCTCACGGCCGTCGATGACCACACGCTGGTGCAGGCGATCAAAAACCTCGGCGGGCACGACCTCGGCGCCCTGCGCGCGGCGTACGCGCAAATCGACGACACCAAACCCACCGTCATCATCGCCTACACGGTGAAGGGACACGGGCTGCCAACCGAGGGGCACCCACAGAACCACTCGTCCCTGCTCACGATCGACCAGTACCGCGACCTCGCGGCGCGTATGGGCGAGAATCCGGATGCCCCCTGGCAGCGTTTCGACGCGACGAGCGACGCCGGTCGGCTCTGCACCAGTACGGCGCGAAGCCTTCGCCGGGAGCCTATCGAGGCCGTCGCTCCGCCGGCCATTCCCACGGATTTTGGCCGCACACCGTCTGGAACGGCCACCACGCAGGCCGCCCTCGGCCGGGCCCTGCTCGATCTGACCAGGGCTGCTCCGCAGGCGGCCCGCCGCGTCGTCACGGTCAGTCCCGACGTGAGCTCCAGCACGAACCTGGGTGGGTGGCTCAATAAAGTGGGGGTCTGGTCGACCGAGGAACGCCACGACTGGTTCGGCGATGACGCCGAGACGATCATGCACTGGCGGGAAAACCCCACCGGGCAACACCTTGAGCTCGGCATTGCGGAGGTAAACCTGGTCGGTCTGATCAGCGAACTCGGCGCCACCTGGAGTCGGTGGGGACAGCCGTTATTTCCCATCGGCGTACTCTACGACCCGTTCGTCGAGCGGGCACTCGAGCCATGGTCCTACGGCATCTATGCGGGCGGGCAATCGATTCTGGTCGGCACACCGTCGGGCGTTACGCTCGCACCGGAGGGCGGCGCCCACCAGTCGATCAAAACGCCGTCGATCGGTCTTGAACAGCCCGGCTGCACGAGTTACGAGCCGGCGTTCGCGATTGACGTGGAGTGGACGCTGCTCGCGTCGATGGCGCAAATGGGCCGGGAAGGCGGCAAATCGGCCTACCTTCGGCTGTCGACCAAGCCAATCGACCAGCTGCTGGCGGCGGTTCCCATCGACCCGGCCGCTCGGGAACGTCGTCGTCGCCAGACCGTCGCCGGCGGGTACCTGCTCGCCACAGCCCTACAAGCGGATGCCGTGATCGTCACGATGGGCGCCATGGTGCCCGACGCGCTCGCCGCCGCCGATCGGCTGGCCGCGCTCGGAACGCACGTCGACGTGCTGTGCGTCACGAGCGCCGGCCTGCTCTTTGAGGCTCTGCAGAGCCGGAACGGCCAGGACGATGCGCCCACCTGGATCCTCGACCAGATTCTGCCGGCGGGGCGTGCCGTGCCGATGGTCACCGTTCTCGACGGACACCCGCACACCCTGGCCTTTCTCGCCGGGGTGAACCAGGTGAAAAGCCGCCATCTGGGGGTGAGTCGGTTCGGCCAGGCCGGTGACGTTGAGGACGTCTATCGCTACCACGGCATCGACGTGGACAGCATCATGCGTGCTGTGCTGGACCTGACGGCCTAATCGCCTGCCGGATGGCCCAGCCCGACGGCGGGCAGCACGACCCCGTCGATCAGCCGAATAAAGAAGTCCCGGTTGACTGGTTTCTGCAGCACGAACACCCGGTAGATGGCCATCGACTGGCTCAGCATCGCCAGGTTGTCGATGTCGCAGTCCGCCGAAATCTCACCACGGTCAACGGCCCTCTGCAGCAGAATACGATTAGCGGATGCCCGCGGCTCCACGATCACCGCGCGCGCCGCCTCGGCCAGTTCCGGGTTGCGGGAGATCATCGACATGAGCCCGGCCATGATGCGCATCTTCCGGGCGCCATCTTCAATGGCGTGCGGTTTGATCATGGCCACGAGGTCGCCGCGTAACGTTCCGGTGTCGGGAAGGTGGTCGCGGTCGAAGTCGCCGCGTTTCATGTTGGCGACGGCGTCGATGACGAGTTCGCCCTTCGACGGCCAGCGGCGATAGAGGGTGGCTTTGCCCGCCTTCGCACGGGCAGCCACCATCTCCATGGTCATTCCGTCATAGCCGGTTTCGGCGAGCACTTCGAGGGCGGCGTCGAGAATCTCGGGGTCGCGGGTGTGGTCGCGTTTGCGACCCAGTTTTGGGCTCACTTCAGTGATCGTGTCGAGCTGGCTCGCGTTGAGCGTCATCGCTGGGCCCTTCGGTTCGCGTTTGTGAAATCATCGCATATTCAGGAACTGTTAATATCCGGAACTGTTTAGTTTCGTATAGAGTATCCGACATGTCACAGACCTCCTCCGTCTTGTCGCCCGTGGTCGTCGCTGCACCGCCGACCTCGCGCCGCTGGTGGACCCTCAGCGTCGTCGCCCTCGCCCAACTCATGGTCGTGCTCGATTCGACCGTCGTCAACATCGCCCTGCCGTCGGCTCAGGCCGACCTTGGCTTCTCGAACGGCGACCGCCAGTGGATCGTCACCGCCTACTCGCTCGCTTTCGGCAGCCTGCTTCTGCTGGGCGGTCGTCTCTCCGACCTGATCGGCCGCAAGCGCACCTTTATCATCGGTCTGGTCGGGTTCGCGGCAGCCTCCGCTCTCGGTGGAGCGGCCGACAGCTTCGGTATGCTCGTCGGTGCCCGCGCCCTGCAGGGTGCGTTCGGTGCACTGCTCGCGCCAACCGCACTCGCGGTACTCACGACCACCTTCGTCATTCCGAAGGAACGGGCCCGAGCCTTCGGGGTGTTCGGCGCGATCGCCGGCGCCGGCGGCGCCGTCGGCCTGCTCCTTGGCGGGTACCTCACGGAGAACTTTGACTGGCGCTGGAACCTCGATATCAACGTCGTCATCGCCGTTGTTGCGATCGTCGGCGCGGCGATCTTCGTCAGTCACACCACCCGCACCGGTCCTCGCCCCAAGCTCGACATTCCGGGCACCCTGCTGGTCTCCGGCGCCCTGTTCGGTCTGGTCTACGGATTCTCCACCGCCGAGACCGACGGCTGGGACTCCATTTTGACCTGGGGTTCTCTCTCGGTCGCCGGCATTCTGCTGGTCGCCTTCGTGCTCTGGCAACGCAAGGCGGCGCATCCGCTTCTGCCGTTGGCCATCGTGCTGGATCGTAACCGTGCGGCCGCCTACGTGTCGATTCTCATTGCCGGCGCTGGCATGTTCGGCATTTTTCTGTTCGTGACCTACTACCTGCAGACCTCCCTGCAGTACTCGCCGATGCAAACCGGTGTGTCCTTCTTGCCGATGATCGCCATGCTCGTGCTGGCGGCCCAGCTGTCAACGAACATTTTTGTGCCCCGCTTCGGACCCAAAATTCTGGTACCCCTCGGAATGAGCCTCGGCGCGATCGGCATGATCTATCTCACGCACCTCGATCTGAACAGCGTCTACGTGCTCGACGTGCTACCGCCCCTGATGATTCTCGGGTTGGCGATGGGAACGATCATGCCCGCATCGATGCAGACCGCCACGCTCGGCGTCGACGGCCAATTCGCCGGCGTCGCCTCGGCCATGGTCAACACCAGCCAGCAGGTTGGCGGGTCCATCGGTACCGCGCTGCTCAACACCCTCGCGGCCACCGCGGCAACCAACTATGTCACCGCCCATCTGCCGGCCACGGCAGCGGTCGCCGCCCAGGCCGCCGTGCAGAGTTATGCGGTCGCTTACTGGTGGGGAGCAGGGTTCTTCGTCGTCGGAGCCATTGTGGCCGCGTTCCTGTTTCGCCGCATCGGGCACGGAATCTCGCTCGCGCACTAACCGCCTCAGCAAGCGGATGCCGTCCTCAGCCGTCGAGGCCCAGCTCGTGCAGGGCCGCCTCGAGTTCGCTGCGGGAGACAGGGTCTAGGCCGAGCAGCGGGAGTGGCAGGTTGGGCGACGCCACGAGGTTGAGCGCCTCGGCGGCGGCGGACATGACACGGAGGCTGCCGTGCCGGCGATAGAGCGCCCAGAGCGGCTCGAGCCGGTCGGAGGCTTCGACGGCCGCCGCCGTGTCGCCGACCTGGGCCGCGCGGGTAATCGCCAGGGCGGTCTCGGGAAAAAGCCCGCCGAGCACGCTGTACCAGGCGTCGGCGCCGCCGGTCAGGGCGCCGGCGGCCAGCCAGTCCCCGGAAACGCCGATCGTGACGTGCGCGGGAACGAGTGCGCGGAGGGCGGCGACTCTTGCCGGGGCAGCATCGGTGGCCATGCCCGGAATCTTGATCGAGCCGATGTTCGGCAGCGCGGCAATTCGGCCGTGTAACTCGTCGCTGAACGTGACGTGCGTGGTGCCCGGGTTGTCGTAGACGACGAGCGGAATCGCCAGCTCGGCGGTGACGTCTTCGTAGAGTCCGAAGACTTCATCGTCGGTGAGTGGCTGATAGGTCATGGGCGCGAGCAGCACCGCGGCGGCGCCGGCGGCGTGGGCATCCGCTGCCAGGTGGAGTACCTGCCGGGTGCGGAGCGCGCCGATGCCCACGATGACCGGGGTCGTACCGGCCGCCTCGACCGCGGCCCGTGCCGCCCAGGCACGCTGCTCACGGCTGAGGTAGGCATACCCGCCGGTCGAGCCGAGGGCGCCGATCGAGTCGACACCGGCCGCGGCGAGCCGGGAGACCAGACGCACGAAAGCACGTTCGTCGATGCCGGTCTCGTCGGTCGGGGTGAGGGGAAATGCGCTGAGCCCCGTGAACATGGCTGTGCCCCTTCGTCGGTGAGCGCGCGCATGCGGCGCTCCCACCATCCTCGCGCACGCTGCGACGCCAGAGGGCACCCGGCCGCACGACCCGCAGAGCATACGCGATCGAAGTTGCCAATTCCGCTCACCCGGTGGGGCAGCTACGCAGCCAGGGGAGTGGCGCCGGTTGTCCACCGGATGGCGCGCACGCCGGTCCGGGTGCCGTGTGTGTCGTCATCGTGGCCACGCAGGCGGCGGCATTGAACGAGGTCCTCATTCGGCGTGATGTGCGGGTCACGGCATGCGCTGGCGTAGTCGGTGTAGTCGATTTCAAGTAGGAGTTCGTCGTCGGTCATAGGTGTTGTTCCACTTCAGCCGGAGCACCTCGAGGTGAAATGTCCTGGCGAACGCACGTGCCGGATCACAGTGCTTGCCCCGAATCGATCGTGCGCGAATTGGTACGGCGCGATCTGGTTCGAAGCCCGATGTCACTCTCCGGCGGCGTCGGCGGAGCTGGTCTGTGCCTAAGAGCGTAGGTCGAGGGTTGGCGAAATGCACGATTAAAGCGAAAATGTTTCATTGTGTTACACGGTGGTGATCTGCGGTTGACCGGCGTTGGTCTTCCTGCCGCATGGGTTGCGCGGTTCGGGCGCTTCGTGCCCGGAGTCGGCCGACTGGCTGAACCGGCTGCAGCGCACATCTGAGTTGATCCGCTGAGTTCCTTTCGGGCGCCGGGTAACGATTTGCGCGCGCGTGTGTTGGCCCCAGTATGACTATGCCGCTCTCCATTCTTGACCTCGCCCCGATTGCACCCGGGCAGACCGCCCGGGAGAGTTTCGCGGCGAGTGTCGCGCTCGCGCAGACCGCCGAAAAACACGGGTACGAGCGCGTCTGGTATGCCGAGCACCACAACATGCCCACCATCGGTTCGTCGGCGACGAGCATTCTGATCGGCCACGTCGCCGGGCAGACCAGCACCATTCGGCTCGGTTCCGGCGGCGTCATGCTTCCCAACCACTCGCCGCTGGCGATAGCCGAGCAATACGGCACGCTGGCGGAGCTCTACCCCAACCGCATCGACCTGGGCCTCGGCCGCGCGCCCGGCAGCGATCAGAACACGGCCCGGGCTATGCGCCGTGACCCACGCGCTTCCGACCAGTTTCCGCAGGACGTCATGGAACTGCAGGCCTACCTGCGTGGCCAGTCGATCGTGCCCGGCGTACAGGCCGTGCCCGGTGCAGGCACTGATGTGCCGCTGTACATTCTCGGATCTTCGCTGTTCGGCGCCGGGCTCGCCGCTGCGCTCGGCCTGCCGTACGCCTTTGCGTCGCACTTCGCGCCCGACGCGCTGCACGAAGCCATCGCACTGTACCGCCGCGAATTCACGCCGTCCAAGCAGCTCGATGCGCCGCACCTTATCGTTGCCGCCAATGTGATCGCGGCCGATGAGAAAGCGGACGCCGTGCACCAGTTTGCGACGACCCGCCGCACCCGGGTGCGCGGTATGCTCTCCCGCGGGCCGGCCACCCCCGAGTACAGCGACGACCAAATCGACGTCTTTCTGTCCACGCTGGAGGGCCGTAACATCGCCAACATGATGCGGTATTCGGCGGTCGGTACGGCCGACGAGGTGCGCGACTACCTCGACGAGTTCGCCGCCGCAACCGAGGCCGACGAGCTCATTCTCGCCCACCAGTCACCGTTCATCGAGGGCCGTTTGCGTTCGGTCGAGCTCACGGCCGAGGCGATGAACCTCGTCGCGGCCTAGGTCGGTCAAAGACCCCGCTGGTCGAAACTAGCAACGCTCCCTGCTGCGAACAATCAGTTGTCGAGCGGTTCGCCCAGGGGATCGGCGGCACTGAGGTCGGCGAGGGCCATTCCGCCCACCGGCAGGCCAGCCCAGGACAGCAGGGTCCAGCCCTCCTCGGGGGAACCAATGAGTTCGACCACGCCGGTATTGTCGAGTTCGTTCTCGCCCGCAAAGGTCGCCGGCACGTTCTGCGCGCGCGCCGCCGTCCATATCCGAATGGCCGCACCGTGGCTGAACACCGCAGCGACCTCAGAGCCCGCAGCTGCGACTGCGATGTCGGCGTCGAACCGCCGGAAGAAGTCGTGACCGTCGTGAGCACCCGGCATCCTCTTCTCGAGGTCGCCGGAGCCCCAGGCCACGACAGTCTCCAGGTAGGTGCGAACGGATGCCCGATCGCGCAGCCCCTCGAGCGACCCGGCTTCGATCTCGTGCAACCCGGTCGCGACCTGCAACTCGAGGCCGCGATCGGCGGCGAGCGGATGCGCCGTCAGTTGGGTGCGCAGCAGCGTCGACACGAAGATGGCGTCGATCGGGTCGGAGCGCAGGGCATCGGGAATGGCGGTGGCCTGGCGCAGGCCGAGATGGGTCAGGCCCGGACCGGGATGCGCGGTGTCGAGCCGCCCGAGAACGTTGCCGGGAGTCTGGCCATGGCGGATCAAGAGAAGTCGCATATCCCCTCCAGCATAGGGAACGCGGCCGGGCAACGGGAGAGCGATGCGCCGACCGCGCTGCGGCATTGTGCGGCGGAATGAATGATGGCGCGGCCATGCAGCAGACAGTGGCAGCATGGAGGATATACCTACCTGCGTTCGAACAGAAAGAAGCCCCATGACGATCATTAAAATCAACGCCATCACCGTGCCGAGCGACGGCGGCGACGAGCTGGCCCGCCGGTTCGCCGCCCGCGCCGGCGCCGTCGACGACCGCCCCGGTTTCGAGGGGTTCGAGCTGCTCAAGCCGACCGATGACCGCCTGATCTGGCTCGTCGTGACCCGCTGGGCCGACGAGGAATCGTTCCAGGCGTGGCTGAGCTCCCCGTCCTTCTCTCACGGGCACCGCAGCGAGGCGCCGAAGGAAGGCGAGCCAGCCGCGCGCCCGGTCGGTGTGGGCAGCGAGTTGTGGTCGTACGCGATCGCCGGCGGTACTGCTAGCTAAGCCGAAGTTACGACGGGGTTTGAACCGGTTCGCTGTTGTGATGGGCTCTTCTGGAAGTGTGGTGTGAGCGGTCATGGTCGGTGACCGCACGCACATCCTCGAGTCCAACCGGCCCCCGAACACCACGCGGAAGACGACCCGCAGCTTTCCCGGAACGATTACTCACCCTCGACCTCGATGGTCTCGTCGGAGCTCGGTCGAGCCCCCCGTGGAGGTCGACCAGAAGGTCATCGACCGATTCGATACCCACCGACCGGCGCAGCAATCCCGCGGTGATGCCGAGGCGTTTGTTGAGATCGGGGGCAAACGACGCGTGGGTGGTGGTGTGGGGATGCAGCACCATCGAGCGAGTGTCGACGATGCCGGTCATGCGGCTGAACACCCGCAGACCGTTCGTGACGGCGCGGGCATCCTCGGTGCCGCCCGTTACGGTGATGGCGCAGACCGATCCGGTGTGCCCGTTGTAATATTATTTGCGCGATCGCGTTGTCGACGTGGCGTTCCATGCGCAGCCACCCTGGAGGGACGCAAGCCGCCACTCGGCGACCGCTTTGGTGGGGTTGCTTTGCCGGGAGTAGATGTGTTCGCGTGACCCGCCGTTGAACCGGGCGGCCCCGTCGTCGAAGGAGTCGAAGACGTACCCGGCGCTCAGGGTGAGCGGCGGAATGCGCGCGCCGCGGTTCTCATCGGTGTATTCGCCCACGTGCACCTGCGGGAAGCGAAGCTGACGCCGTTCCGGTCGGTGATCGGCGCCACGACGTCGCGAGCGTCAGCACTGCGCGACGAGCGCCTCGATGCGAATGACGGCATCGCGCAGGGTGTCGGGCGAGCAGGCCAGGTTGAGGCGGGCGAAGCCCCGGCCGCCGAGGCCGAGGCACTCGCCGTTGTTGAGGGCGACGCGGGCGTCGTCGAGAATGCGCTGGTACGGGCTCTCGCCGAGACCCAAATGGCGCAGGTCCAACCAGGCGAGGTAGCTGGCGTGCGGCCGGTGGTAAATCACGGCGGGCAGGTGTTCGCAGGGTAGGGAATGCAACAGAGAATCGTTGTCGACAATTTGGTCGATTGTCTTGTCGAGCCAGTCGGTACACGAGAACGCGGCGATGTTCGCGTGCAGGCCGAGGATGCTGGTGCGACAGGCGACCTCGTCCGGCAGCCGGCCCAGCAGCTCATTGGTGGCATCATCGGCGGCGATGACCAGCGCACACCTGAGCCCGGCCACGTTCCAGCCCTTGCTCGCCGAGGTGACGGTGACCGCGCGGGCGCCGGCGGCCAGGGCCAGCGGTGCGAACGGCGTGAACGCAACGCCCGGGTAGGTGAGCGGCGCGTGGATCTCGTCGGAAATCACGAACACGTCGTACTGCGCGGCGAGGCGGGCGAGCGTCTCGAGCGTCAACGTATCCCAGACGATGCCGTGCAGGTTGTGCGGGTTGCAGAGCAGAAAAGCGTCGATGCCGCGGGCAAAGCTGATCTCGAGCGCGGCGAGGTGATCGCCACCCGACCAGTGGTCGGCACGGCCAGGCGGAGCGCTTCGACGATACCGACGCTCACGTCGGTCGCGAGGTGTACATGGCGCGGCTCGACATGCCAGCCCCACCGGCTCAGCGCAAACTGCGCGACGGCTGGAGCGAGCGGGCCGGGGCCGTCCAGATAGCCGGTGTCGGAGGCCTGCACGCGCTCCCCGAGGGTGGCGACGATGGCCGGAGCGAGGGGGTAGTCCATCTCGGCGACAAACAAGGGAAGTACGTCGGCAAGAAAGCGAGTCCACGTGATGCTGCTGCGCTCGCGCCGGATATGCTCCAGCGGCGCGACCTTGATCACTGACATGACCACAGCTTGTTCCCGCCGCCGATAATAAGCGAACACGTGCGTAAATATTCGACACGTTCGGTACCCGAGCGGATGCGAACGCACAGCAACGCCCACACTGACCGCGACTAAACTAGGGGCTTCGGTTTAAGGGGTGCGTGCGTGATCGACCAGGAGCTTGTTCGGGAACAGAACTATGTCCGGGCGCTGTATGCGCGGCTGGACGCGCTGGCGGAAGAGGCCGAATATCAGCTGATTGCGGTGCGCCGCCTCGACGTCGGCGGCAACCACCAGTCCCGCAGCGAACGCGACACCTTCGCTCGCCTCTATGAGGACCGCATCGTGCAACTGCGCGAAGTCGACGACCGGCTCGCCTTCGGTCGGCTCGAAACCGTGCCCGATGACTCCGGCGACTCGGTCTACCGTTATATCGGCCGGGTCGGCCTGCGCGATGAGGACCACAAGCCGCTGCTGCTGGACTGGCGGGTGCCCCAGGCGAGCGCCTTCTACCAGGCCACCGCCGCCACGCCGCTCGGTGCCCGGGCTCGCCGCCACCTGCTCTCCAAAGGGCGCAGCATCATCCGCATCGAAGACGAGATCCTCGACGCGTCCCTGCTTTCTGAACCGAATGCGATTAAGCACCAGGGCGAGGGCGCCCTGCTCGCAGCGCTCACGGCGCAACGCACGGGGCATATGTCCGACATCGTGTCAACCATTCAGGCGGAGCAGGACCGCATCATCCGCTCTGAGCTGGCCGGTGTTCTCGTCGTGCAGGGCGGCCCCGGCACCGGCAAAACCGCCGTGGCGCTGCACCGCGCCGCCTACCTCCTCTATACCCACCGGGATCGGCTGCGGGACAGTGGCGTGCTCATCATCGGCCCGTCGCGCTCGTTTCTGCAGTACATCGAGGCGGTGCTGCCCTCCCTCGGTGAGACCGGCGTGGTGCTCGCTTCGGTCGGGCAGCTCTTTCCCGGCGTCGAAGCGACTCGAGAGGATGCCCCCGCGGTCGCGGCACTGAAGGGCCAGGCGTTCATGGCCGACGTGATCAAGCGGGCCGTGCATTCCCGGCAGCGCACCCCGGCCGCCCCTAAGCAGCTGGTGGTCAACGGCGACCGCATCGTGTTGCAGCCCGAGCTCGTGTCGCAAGCGATCGCGCGCGCCCGCAGCACCGGTAAAACGCACAACGAGGCCCGGGTCACCTTCGTGAAGACCGCCATCAACGCGCTCTCCCGGGTCTGGCTCGAGCAGCTGCAGAAGCAGGGCCGGTCGATGGACGACACCGACCTGCCGATGCTGTGCGAAGACCTGCGCCTGGCCGACGATGTGCGGGTCGCGCTCAACACCGCCTGGCTGCCGCTTACTCCCGAGAAACTGTTGCAAGACCTGTACGCGCGGCCGCAGTGGTTGGCCGAGCTGACCCCGCGCTGGCGGTATGCCCAACGCAAGCTGCTGGCGCGCCCGCGGACGGCCGAGTTCACGATTGCCGACATTCCGCTGCTCGATGAGGCGGCCGAGCTGCTCGGGGAGTACAACGCGGTCGACCAGGCGAAGAAGCGCGCGCTCAAAGAACAGCGCAAACGCGATGTGGAGAACGCCGAAACGGCCATTGAAAACATGCAGGTGAAGGGCCTCGTCAACGCGAAAGACCTCGCCGCAAGTTTCGGCGAACTCGACGAACGGTCCACGACCAGTGAGCGCGCCGCGAGGGACCGTAGCTGGACCTACGGCCACGTCGTCGTCGACGAAGCGCAGGAGCTGTCCCCGATGCAGTGGCGGCTGGTGTTGCGGCGCGGTCCGCGCCGATCGTTCACGATCGTCGGCGACATTGCGCAGGCGGCGAGCGCTGCAGCATCGGCTAGTTGGAAAGAGGCGTTGCAACCGGTCCTTGACGGCTCGCCCGAAGCCGGTCGCTGGCGCCTTGAAGAGCTCACCGTGAACTATCGCACGCCGAGCCAGATCGCCACGGCGGCCGAGACGGTCGCGATGTCGCACCGCTTGCCGATCACGCGGTCCCGCACGGTGCGGTCGAGTGAATGGCCGGTCGACACGGTAGCGGATGCCGCGGTGGCGGTTCGCCGCGACCGCGCGCTCGGAGTCGGCGGCACCCTCGCCGTGATCGTCGTCGACACCGGCCTCGACGACCTCGAAACCAGACTGCGCGCCGAATTCGGCGACCTGCTCGGTGTCGGAGCGCTCGGCCTCAGCCGCCAGATTGCCCTGCTCACGCCGCAGGACGCCAAGGGACTCGAGTTTGACGCGGTCATCGTCGTTGACCCGACGGCCATTCTCGCGGCCTCCGAGCACGGCGCCGGGGCGCTCTATGTCGCCATGACCCGGGCCACGCAGCGGCTCTACTTGGTCGGAGACGCGCCGCTCGGGGACGCGCTGACCTGACGCTTCGGGTCGGCGCGTACGGGCTGTTTTGCGTGACTGTGGAAACCTTCGCCGTCGCTCCGAATTGACTCTGGAAATGACTGCGCTATTGCGCGGGGATTCAGCCGGGGTCGATGACCTCGTTCAATGTGCCGGTGGCAACATCGAAGACGAAACCGAGCACCGAATCCTTCAGCGGAATGAAGGGGCTCGCCTTGATGCGCCGAATGGACTGCGCGACATCGGCGGCCGGGTCGGTGAAGGCCTCGGCGGCCCACGGCGGGCGAATGCCGGTGTCGGCCACGATGGATTCCTTGAAGACATCGTCGGTGAAGGTGAGCATGCCGCAGTCGGTGTGGTGGATCAGGATGATCTCGGTCGTGCCGAGTAGACGTTGGCTGATCGCGAGCGATCGGATCTCATCTTCGGTGATGACGCCGCCGGCGTTTCGAATCACGTGGGATTCCCCCTCGCCGAGACCGAGCACCCGGTAGACGTCGAGCCGGGCATCCATGCAGGCGACGACCGCGAGATGCTTCGACGGCGGAAGCGGCAGCGGGCCGTGAAAGGTCGCCGCGTAGACGGCATTGTTCTTCAGAAGCTCATCGGTGACAGACATTGTTTACCTTGGGTCGATTGGTCAGGGAACCTGCATGCAGCCAGCGTGCCACGACTTACTCCTGCTATCCAGGGTTGCGTCATCCGTTGTCACATTCGTCCCTGGCTGCCGCCGGGGCCTGAACAGGGAATCCGTCGGTTGCCGTGTCCCGGCCACAGTGCAGTGCGGCGCGCGAACGCTGGCCCTCCGGATCCCCAAAATAGCCGGGGGCGACAGAGTTCCCCGGAGTGCGCACCCCGGTCGGCTAGCGTGGAACCATGACATCGGAGTCGCACCCCACACCCTTTTCCAGCCTCGACGACTACATCGCGCTGCCCCGCGTAGAAAATCTCGCGCTCTCGCCCGACGCTCGACGGGTTGTGCTCACCGTCGCCACCCTCACCCGGGATCGCACCACGTATGAGCGGGCACTCTGGTCGGTGGCCGCCGACGGTACGGGCGTTCCGACCCGCCTGACCCGGTCGGCGATGGGCGAATCCAAAGCGGCCTTCACGGCCGCCGGCGACGTTCTGTTCGTGTCGTCCCGTCCCGACGCCGCTGCCGGCAGGGGCGTCGACAAGGGCGCTGACAAGGACGCCGAAGTCGCCCAACTCTGGCTGCTTCCCGCCGCCGGCGGCGAGGCTCGCGCGATCACTCGCCTCAGTGGGGGAGTATCCGGCATCGCCGCGGTGGCCGCCGCCGCCAACTCGCTCGTGATCAGCGCCGATCTGCTGCCGAGCGCCGCCGACCTCGAAGCGGAAGGCTCGGTCCGCAAGGAGCGCGCCGACAAGAAAGTCGCGGCCATTCTGCACGAGAGCTACCCGGTGCGTTTCTGGGACCACGACCTCGGCCCGGCCGAGCCGCACCTGCTGGCACTCGACCTCGCCGACCTGCACGACACGATTGCCGACCGGAGGGCCGAATCTACTGCCCCATCCACAACGGATACCCCCGCTCCCTACCCCGCCGATCTCCCGCGTCCCCGAGACCTCACGCCGACGCCCGGCCGCACCATGGATACGGCCGGGCAGGCCTTGACTCCCGACGGATCCACGCTGATCGCCGCGCTGCGGGTCGCCGAGCAACGGTCCGGCCGCTACGTTCTGGTGTCGATCGATGTCATGACCGGCAGGCAGACCATCCTGTTCGACGAATCGAAGGTCGACTTCGAGTCGCCGGCGGTGAGCCTCGACGGCCGACAGATCGCCTTCGTGCGCTCCTTCGTCAGTACCCCGGAGGGTCCGGCCGACCAGGAAATCTGGGTCGCCGACCTCGACGGCGGCCACCCGCGTCGTCTTGCCGCCGATTGGGACCGCTGGCCGTCGAGCCTGGTCTTCGACTCCCCGCGCGCTGGCGGCACGAACGCGCTCATCGTCACCGCCGACCACGACGGCCGCGGGCCGATCTTTCGTGTGCCACTCGACGGCGGGGCCCCCGAACAGCTCACCACCGACGACTTCAGTTACACCAACGTCTGTGTCGACGCCCTAACCGGTGACCTCGTGGCGTTGCGCTCCTCCTGGATCGCGCCGGCGCATCCGGTGCGCATCAGTCACACCGGCTCGAGCGTGACAACCCCGCTCGCCTCGCCGGCCGCGCTGCCCGATGTTCCCGGCACGATCACGGAGGTCGAGACCCGGGCCGAGGACGGAGCGCGGGTGCGTGCCTGGCTGCTGCTGCCTGCGGGAGCCTCGGCAGAGCATCCGGCCCCGTTGTTGCTGTGGATTCACGGCGGCCCGCTGAACAGCTGGAACGCCTGGAGCTGGCGGTGGAGCCCGCTGCTCGCCGTGGCCCGCGGCTACGCGGTGCTGCTGCCCGACCCCGCGCTGTCGACCGGCTACGGCCTTGATTTCATCGCGCGCGGCTGGAACGCCTGGGGGGCCAAACCGTACACCGACCTGCTCACGATCACCGATGCCGCCGAAGCCCGCCCCGAGATCGACGAGAGCCGTTCCGCGGCGATGGGCGGATCCTTCGGCGGCTACATGGCCAACTGGGTCGCCGGGCACACCGACCGGTTCCGCGCCATCGTCAGCCACGCGAGCCTGTGGTCGCTCGACCAGTTCAACGGAACGACCGACAACTCCCACTACTGGCAGAGCATTTTCTCGAAACAGGGCATGATCGACAATTCGCCGCACCAGGCAGTGCGCAACATCGTCACGCCGATGCTCGTCATTCACGGTGACCACGACTACCGGGTGCCGATCGGTGAGAGCCTGCGACTGTGGTCGGAGCTCGCTGAACACCACGCCACTGCCGACGGAAGCACCCAGCACAAGTTCCTCTTCTTTCCCGATGAGAACCACTGGATACTCAAGCCGCAGCACGCGGTGCTCTGGTACCAGACCGTGTTCGCTTTTCTCGACCAGCACGTGCACGGCACCGACTGGAAGCGGCCGCGCCTGCTCGGCTGAGCGCGCTCGGGTCACGGGCGGCCCGCGCAGTCCGTTAAAGTGGAGAGCTGGAGAGGAACCAGCGAGTGAGTGATATTGCGGGCGAATTGGCGTGGGTGCGCGAAGCCTTCGACAAACCCACCCTGCGCCTGCTCGACCGCAAATGGGCGCCGTTCGTGCTCGCGGTGTTCAAGAGCTCGTTCAGCCGGGACCGCCGCAGTGTTCCCTGCGAATTGCTGCACACCCAAGTGGATGCCTACCTCGCCGACCTGCGCAGCACCGGCATCGACGCCCCCGAGAAAACCGGCCGGGCCCTCTGCGTGCAGTGGATGAACGATCTCTGGCTGTACCGGGAGATTCGCGACGCTGGCGACGGCAACGAGGAGCACTACTCGCTCACCAGCCACGCGCTCGAAGCGCTGCTGCTCGTCGACGGTCTCGCCCGCGATCGGGCGCTGATCAGCGAATCCCGGCTCAGTACGATCGTCGACACCGTGCGCCACCGGGCGACCGAAGCCAACCCCGATCGTGAGGAGCGGGTGCGCCGCCTCAACCAGCAGATAAGCGAGCTGACCAGTGAACGAGACCGGCTCGCCGGTGGGGGCGACATCGAACCCGCCTCGAACGAGCAGATGCACGAGGGCTACGCGAACCTCACCGACCTCATCCAGCAGCTGCCGAGCGACTTCAAACGGGTCGAAGAGTCGGTCGCGGCCATGCACCGGCAGATCATCAACGACTTTCGCGGCGAGGAACGCCCGATCAGCGAGGTTCTCGACGATTACCTGGCCAAAACGGATGCCCTCATGTCGTCGACCGCAGAGGGTCGCGCCTTCGAGGGGGCGTTCACCCTGCTGCGAAACGACGCGCTCATGCAGGGGCTGAAGGCCGACCTGGAGACGATTCTGCTGCATCCGTTCGCCCTCGAACTGAGCCTGAACGAACGCCGGAGCTTTATGAGCACGGTGACCCTGCTGCGCAAGGGTATCGACGACGTGCTCACCCAGCGCAAGGGGCTCACGACCACCCTGCGCGAGCACATCGTCAACCACGACGTCGTGAAAGACCGCGAGTTGGAGCGGGTACTACGCGACGTCAACCGCGAACTCGCGACTTGGATGCAGACCGCAAGGCCCCGCTCCACGGTTACCGCCGAGCTCATGCCCGGCACCCTCGAGGTGGAACATCTGCGCGAGCGCTTTTACGACCCGGTCGCTCACACGGGGCCGCCCGCGCTGGCCGACGTCTCCGGCGCCGCACCGGCAGCCCCGAGCCTCGGCGACCTGCGCCAACAGGGTGGGCCGCTGCTCGAAGAGCTGCGCGACGCCCTCGTGGCGGCTTTCGGGGCGGGGGAGGCGGCATCCGTTGGCGTCGCGTTCAATGGTTTCGACGCGAGCCTGCGCCGGCCGGTGGAGATTCTCGGCCTCCTGCAGCTCGCCGCCCAGCTGAGCACACCGATCGGCCCGATTGGTCTGGAAAGCTTCACAACGGTGCGACCGGATGGCTCGGTGCGGCTTTTCGACGTGCCGCGCCGCATTCTGACCGACGACGACACGGCGGCCCTGGCCGCCCAGGATTTGGGTTCCCAGCATGATTGACGACGTGACCGACGACCTCCCCGCCGACGATACGGCTATCGACAGCGACCCGGCAAGCCTCTCGCTGTTCGAGGGCGATGAGGGCGGGCTCAGCGTGGAGCAGCGTCGCACCCTCGTGCTGCTGCTGAAGCACCGCTATATCTCGGCGGCCCTGCAGCCGGCGGAATGGCGGACCCTGCTCACGTCGCAGGGCCTGCTCAAATCGCGCCTCAACGATGTCTTTCTCGACCTGCACATTGACCTGCACTACGAGGTCGCCTTCAAAAGGCAGGCCCTCGCCGAGGGCGGCGAACGGTTTCCCACGCTGCTGCACGACGTCGCCTACACCCGCGAAGAGACCATTCTGCTGGTGCTGCTGCGCCAACGCTTTCGCAGCGAACGGGCCAATGGACAGGACATCGTGCTCGTCGATCGCGACAATCTGGTCGAGAACGTCGCGCACTTTCGTCCGGAGCACGCCACCGACCTCTCCGGCGACGCTCGCAAGGCGGCGGCCGCCGTCGACAGCCTCGCCAAGGCGCGGGTGCTTCTCAAAACCAGCGACCCCGACCGCTTTCGCATCTCGGCGGTGATCGAGGTGATGTTATCGGTCGAACGCCTCGGCGAACTGCTCGACTGGCTGCGCGAAGAAAACAGTGAACCGCTCGCCGCCTCGCACCTGGAGCCCCTCGTATGAAAGATTCCCCGCTGTTCTACATCGACGGCGCCACCGAGGGGACCACCCAGTGGCGCGCCGAATCGATGCAGCTGGTCAACTGGGGCGGTTTTCACGGCCACCACGAGATCAACTTTGCCGCGGCGGCCACGCTCGTCTCCGGCGCGTCGGGCACCGGCAAGAGCAGCCTGCTCGACGCCTACCTCGCATTGATGATGCCCTCCGACACCCCGTTCAACGGCGCCTCGAACGACGCCGGCTCCGGCCGGGCCCGCAGCGTCGACCAGCGCAACCTGATGACCTACCTGCGCGGCAAGACCGACGCCAACCGGGAGGCCGGCACCGGGGAATTGACCGATCAGGTTCTGCGCGGCGCGCACGAGGCCACCTGGGGCGCCATCGCCATGACCTTCATCGACGACAACCAGCGCCGGTTCACCGTGCTGCGGGCCTACTTCGTGCCGCGCGGCGCCCACAGGTTCGTCGACGTCAGCATGAAAATGGCCACGACCGACGGGTGCCTTGACCTGCGCGACCTCGCCTCCTGTGCTGACAGCCGGTTCGACAAGCGCGCTCTCAAAGCCCGCTTCGTCGATCTCGATGTGTTCGACACCTACGCGGCGTTCGCCCAAACGCTGTACACCCGCCTTGGGATCGGCGCCAACGGCGAGGGCGGCAAGGCCCTGCGACTGCTGGCCCGCATCCAGGCCGGCCAGCAGGTGAAAACGGTCGACGGACTGTACAAGTCCATGGTCCTCGAAGAACCCGCCACCTTCGCCGCCGCCGACAAAGCGGTCGACCACTTCGAAGACCTCGAACGCTCCTACGGCGCCATGGTCACCGAGGCGCAGAAGGCCCAGGTGCTTGAACGCCTGCCCGATCTGAACGAGGCGTACGAGACCGCCACCGCCACGGCCGACCTGGTCGACACCTTCGGGGTGCACCGGACCGGGGACACCCCGTTCGTGCTCTGGCAGCTGGGCACCGAGCAAGCCCTGCTCGAGCGCGCCGACGACACGAACCGGGCCGCCCGCCGTGCCAACCAGACCGCTGTGACGCAGGCGCGCGACGAGGAAACCGCCCTGAGAATCCGCGTCGCCCAGCTGCAACAGCAGCAGCGCAACAACGGCGGTGACGTGCTCGAACGGCTGCACAACGAACTCGTCCAGCTCGGCGACCAGCACGACGATGTGGCTCGTGAGCGCGCAAACTTCGACAGTCGGGTGCAGACTCTGGCCGCGCCGATCGATTCCGCCGCGTCCTTTTCGGCCGCCCAGCGCGACGCTGATCGCTTTGCAGCCGGGTTCGACGCCGCCGAGATAGCCCTGGAGGGGACCCGCTCGGCACTGCAGCGTGAGTCGTACCCGGTGGAGGAGAGCATCCGCTCACTCAAACAGGAACGCGCGTTCCTGACCGGGCGCGAGAGTCTGGTGCCGCAGCCCCTGCACAATGCCCGGCTGCTGATCGCCGAGGCCGCGGGAATTCCGGCCGAAGAATTGCCGTTCGTGGCCGAACTCATCGACCTCGCCGCCGGTGAAGAACGCTGGAGGCAGGCCGCCGAGGTGACTCTCTCGTCGGTCGTGCGGGTTCTGCTCGTCGACCAGACCAGGCTCGCCCACCTGAGCGCGGCGATCGACCCGTTACAACTGCCCGTGCGCATTCACTTTGAAGGTGTGGCGCTCCAATTGCACCAGGACCTGGCCGGTGACCCCCACTACGTGTCGGGCAAGCTCGACGTGAAGAACTCGCCGTTCAGCAGCTGGGTGCAGGCACGCCTCAGGGCCTCAAACCTCGACGCGCTGTGCGTGGCTACCCCGTCCGAGCTGGTGGGTGACGGTGCACGGGTGACGCCGAGCGGGCAGACCCGTAATGGTTCCCGCGGCGCTCACGGTTGGAACTCCGGCCAGAAGTCGATCATTGGGTTTTCCAGCAGCGCTCGGCTCGGTGACATCACGGCGGAGCTGGCCGTGCAGGGGCGGGTGGCCGACGCGATCGCGGGGCGGGCATCCGCTATCGCAGACAGCCTCACCCAGCTGCGCGAGAAACAGGCCGTTCACCAGCACATTCTTGACACGGACTGGTCGACCATCGACGTCGCCGCGACCGTGACGCGCATTCTGGAGAAGAAATCCGAGCAAGAACGGATGCTGGCCGGCAGCGACATTCTGCGCGCCCTCAGCGACGAGGAGGGCCGGCTCACCCTCGAACTCGACGCAGCGCAAAGGCTCAGGCACACCGCCGACCAGACCGGTGCCGTGCTCGCCGAGGAGCAGGGCAGCATCGTCGACGCGCAAGACACGGTGAATACTCGGCTTGACCAGATCGAACGGGGTGAGGGTCTGACCCTGTCGGAGGAGCATGTTGCACACCTCTCCGAGCAGTTCGCGCTCGTCACCGACCAGAACGACCTCGCCGGCTTCGCCGGAGGCTTGAAACGCCTGCGCGAGCGTCTGATCGCCCGGTCGGCGCAGGATCGCGACAGCGCCGCCCGCGATCGCGCCACCATGATCGGCATCTTCGAGACCTACCAGGGACGCTGGCCCGACCCCAACATCGGCGTCGGGCTCGAGTCGGTCACGAGCTACACCGACATTCTCGACGCAATCCGCACCCTCGGCCTCTCCGAGCGGCGTCAGGAATGGAAACGTCGGCTATCGGCGTGGAGTGGGCAAGACCTCGTGCCGCTGACCGGCGCGTTCAACACGGCGATCGAAGAAATCGAAGACCGACTGCGGCCGATCAACGAGATTCTCGCGACCTTGCCGTTCGGCGCGACCCGCGACCGCCTGCAGATTGCCCTGCGCCGCCTGCACCGCGACGACGCGACGGCGTTTCGCAAAGAGCTCAAGGTGCTCTCCTCGGGTGCAACGGAGCACTTCAGTGATGACGAAACCGAAGACCGCTTCACCCGGCTGCAGCAGTTCATGAGCCTGATCCGCCGGCCCGACGGCACCAACAAATCGCAGCGCGACCTACTGCTCGACGTACGAGCGCACGTCGAGATCACCGCCGTGCGCGTCACGCAGGAGGGCGTCGAAGTCAGTACGTACTCCTCGCTCGGCGGCAAAAGCGGTGGCGAGTCGCAGGAACTCGTGGCCTTCGTCGTCGGTGCCGCCCTACGTTTTCAGCTCGGCGACGAAAGCCGCACACGGCCGCGCTTCGCCCCGGTCTTCCTCGACGAGGGCTTCGTGAAATCCGACGCGGAGTTCGCCGGCCGGGCGGTCGCCGCGTGGAGGGGCCTCGGCTTTCAGCTCGTCGTTGGCGCCCCGCTCGACAAGGTCACCGCCCTCGAACCGAACATGCAGCTCGTGCTGTCGATCACCAAGAACATCGCCACCGGCTACTCCTACATCACGCCGTTAGCGTCTCCGGAGGCCGGCGCTACTGCGGAATCAGCCGCCTAGTTCACCGAAACGGATGCCGCGCGCGGTCACTCAGCGAGCGTGCGGTACCGCGGGGACACCACCCCATCGCCGAACCGGCACCGGTCGACCAGGTGTAGACGTACCCCGCTCGACTCTTCCAGGGCATTGGCGAAGGCGTGCACCTCGTCGGCGAGATAGTCGTCGAGCGGCATGATTCCGGTTCAGATCAGCTGGTCCGTATCAAAAACCATACCGGGCGGCCGCTAACAGTGGTTTGCCGGTGCGTGAGAGTCGGCCGTGCCTTCGCCTCGGGTTGGGCGTAGCATGACTAGAATGATCGTCTTTTGTCCTTCCGAGCAAGCCGGAACGCGCCGGTCGACCGGCCCCGCCGGCTGGCGCTGAGACGTGACCAGAATGCGGCGTCGTCTTCGCAATCCCAGCTTTCGTAACCCGACGTTTTTTTCGACCTGGCTGCTGTGGCTGGTCGGAATTCTTGCTTTTCCGATCGCGGGCCTGGCCGGTACCGCGGTGGGTGGGCGGGTCAGCAACCCGGTGTCGGCCCTCATCGGCGGGGCGGTCTGCGGCGTCGTCATCGGCCTCGGCCAGGTACTGGTCAGCCGGCGACGCCTCGATCCGCTGATGTGGATCCCGTTGTCGGCGATTGGAATGGGTCTGGGGCTGCTCCTGGGCTCGACCGCTGTCAACTACCGAACGACGCTTGGCGAACTGGCCCTGATGGGAGCGATCACCGGGCTCGTGCTCGGCGCGGCGCAGGCCGTCGCGCTGCCGCCGCGCGCCCGGCGACGCTGGCTGTGGGCCCTCGGTGTGGCCGCTTTCTGGGCGCTCGGCTGGACCCTGACGACCCTGGCCGGAGTCAATGTCGAGGCGCAGTTCACGAACTTTGGCGCCATCGGCGCGGTGACGTTCACCGCGTTGTCCGGGCTCCTGCTGCACCTCCTGCTGCCGTTTCACCCCAGGTCGGGCATGTGGTTGCGGTCTCGACCCGTCAGTACGTCGCCGTAGTGTGCGACACCCATCACACGTGCGCTTGCCGCCCAGCGGGACAGCGGCCGTGCGGGACGCAATAGGCTCGAAACAGCGGATGTCCCGAATCAGTGTCGGTATCGGCACGACCAATACGGGTGGCCCGGCGTCGCCAGATCGGAACCACCTGTGGAATTCTCCGCCATGCTCGCCGCAACGACAGGGCTGAAATCTGACATCGTCAGAAATGTCGCTGCGGTCGCCGATGATGTTCTTCAGTTGAGCCGGGCGATCCACGCCGACCCGGAACTGTCCTTTCAGGAGTACCGCGCATCCGCTCTGATTACCACCCGGCTGCACCGGGCAGGATTCACCCTGGAACAACCGGTGGCCGATCTGCCGACAGCCTTCGTGGCGACCGCCGGGACCGGGCCATTGACGGTTGCCATCTGCGTTGAATACGACTCGTTGCCGAACATCGGCCATGCCTGCGGTCACAACATCATCGCCGGCGCGAGTGTCGCGGCCGCCCTCGGCCTGCTTCCGCTTGTCGACGCCCTCGGCATCACGCTCAAGGTGATCGGGACTCCAGCCGAGGAACACGGCGGCGGGAAGGTCCTGCTCATGGAACGCGGCGTGTTCGACGGCGTTGGGGTTGCCCTGATGACCCATCCCGTTCAGGACGGAATGTCCTACAACCCGGCCGGAACAACCTGCCAGGCCGTCGGTCGGTACCGGGCGACGTTCCGGGGAACGGCCGCGCACGCGGCGGCGGCGCCCCATCTCGGTGTCAACGCAGCGGATGCCGCGGTGTTGTCGCAGGTCGCCGTGGGGTTGCTGCGGCAGCAGATTCCTGGAGACCACCGAATTGCCCTGTATGTGTCAGAGGCGGGCTTCGCCACGAACATCATTCCCGACACAGCCGTGGTGGAATTCGAATGCCGCGCCTTTACCCTGCCAAAGTACGAGGCCTTGCTGGTACGGGTGCGTCGGTGTTTTGAGGCCGGCGCGCTGGCGACGGGAACCACGCTGGAGATCGAGCAGACCGAGCCCCTGTACGAGCCGCTGCTGCAGAACGAGGCGTTGTCTGCCCATTGGAACGCCGGCATGGCGTTCTTCGGCCGCAATGTGGCACGTTCGACTGGACTGAGCGGCGGCTCAACGGACATGGGCAACGTCTCCCAGATCATCCCCAGCATTCACCCGTGGGTGGGGATCCCCGGGGCTCACGTTCCCATTCATTCCCACGGCTTTGCGGCCGTCGCCGATACCCCGGAGGCCCACCAGATCATGTTCGAGTCTGCTCTCGCGATGGCGTGGACCGTGCTCGGCGTGACCACCGATGACAACGAGCGGCAGTCATTCATCGACGCCGCGCAGCTGCGCGTGATGTCTGAGGCCACCGGGGCGCCCCAGTGAAGACCAGCGTCACCGCCACCGCGACCAACAGCCGGCCGGCATCCGTTCGCCTGAAACAGGCCGGTCCAATCATCGCGCTGGCGTTCGTCATCGCCGTGGGCTGTCAGGCGATTGGGTCGCTGACCATCGATCTGGGCGTCGGAACGATCATTATTTTCCCGATGGTCTGGGCTATTCTCATCGGTGCCGTTGTGTCGGTGCAGAGGATCAAACCGCTCGGGTTGAACCTGCAAAAGATCGCCAATGCCTTTGTGGGCATCGCCGTGATGTTGCTCGTGGCCCGCCTGGCGTTCTCCATCGGCCCGAGCCTGCCGCTATTGCTCGATGCCGGCCCGGCCCTGCTGGTGCAGGAGATCGGGCACCTACTCGGCACGGTCGCCCTTGCGCTGCCGCTCGCCGTGTTGCTGCGCATGGGTAAGTCCACCGTGGGTGCCACATTCTCGCTCGATCGCGAACCGGCCTTCGCCATGGTCAGTGAGAAGTACGGTCCCGATTCCGACCAATACCGCGGAGTGCTCGCGATGTACGTGTTCGGCACACTTTTCGGTGCGGTCTACATCAGCTTGCTGGCGTCGCTTCTCACCTCGGCCAATATCTTCGACCCGCTTGCCCTTGCCATGGGGGCCGGCGTGGGGTCGGGGTCGATGATGGCCGCCGCCGCAGCGAGTATCGTGGCGCAGTTTCCCGCCCAGGCCGAGCAGATCCTCGCCATGGCGGCGGTGTCCAACCTCATCACGACCGTGCTGGGCGTCTATGTCGGCATCTATATTGCCCTGCCGCTCGCCGACCGGTTCTACCGACTGCTGACCCGCCGCCAGATCGACAAGAAGCCTGCACCGGATGCCGCCACCCTCGACGAAAATCGCCGGTTCCGAGAAGCCACGACGGAGGCCGCAGCCCCGGTGAAACTGCCGATCTGGATGGCGATGTGCGTGCTCTCCGCCATCGGCATCGCGACGGCCTCGGTCGCGGCAAAGTCCTTTTCGTGGGGCATCGTGGGCGGGTACGCCATCATGGTCGCCCTCATCCTGGTGAGTATGTTCCTGGCGAAGGTGTCGCGCAAGATCTCGGCCATTGTCTGGGCAACAACCATCGGCGCGCTTATCTCCAGCCCGTGGTCACCGATCGGGGAGTCGCTGACGGCCCTTGTGACCAGCATCGACTTTCTCTCGCTGGCGACCGTTGTCCTGGTCAGCGCGGGGCTGAGCCTCGGCAAGGATATGCCACTTCTCAAGCGCATCGGGTGGAAGATTATTCCGGTGGGTTTGGTCGCGATCACAGCCTCGTTCGTGCTCGCCACCGTCTTCGCGGAGTTCTCCTTGGGCCTCTGGTAGCTTCTGGTAGCTTCTCTTTACGCCGACCGCCGACTGTGCGCCTCAAACCGTCACCGCGCCAAGTGTCGGTGGGCGCGCCCGTTACCGGTGGGCGCGCCAGCCATAGTGGGCGCGCCGACCGGTAGTGGGCGCGCCGATGACCAGGCCGGCGGCTTAGGTGCGCTGCAGCACCTTTTCGAGCACCTCGAGGTGCAGGTCATCGCGCTTGGGTACACCGAAACGCGTGTCGAAGTGAAAGGGTTTCTGTACTCCCGTTCGCTGATAGCCGCGACGTTCATAGAACGCGATGAGGGAGTCGCGCACGCTGATGACCGTCATCACCATTGCGGTCGAACGCCATTCGGAGACGGCCTGTCGTTCGGCCTCGGCCAGAATACGCTTGCCGTCACCCTGGCTCTGGCCGATCGGACGCACGGCGAACATGCCGAAATAGGCGGTATCACCCACGTCCTTCTCGATGTGGGCGCACCCGACCAGATCGACCCCACGTTCACCAAGAATGACGAAGCTGTGGGCCCGATCGAGGTCGGCACGCAGGATATCGGCGTCGAGGCGCTGGCCGTCGATGAGGTCGGCCTCCGTGGTCCAGCCCTGTCGGCTCGCCTCGCCGCGATAGGCGCTCGTCACCAACTCCAGCAGGGCCGGAACATCGTCGGTGGTCGCGCGGCGGAACGTCAGGGTGTCCATTTTCCCTACGACGTACGCTCGGCCGGAACACGGGTGCGCCAGGCCCGCCACGCACCCGTGGCCCACAGCACCCACAGTACGAGCAGAGGTTGAAAGGCCAAGCGGATACCCCGAGACAGATCCGAATTCAGCCCAAACGAGTCGGTTGCCGTGACGAACTGTGAGATGTTGCCGGGAAAAATCGCCACGAAGAACGCGGCGACAATCCAGCCGACCGGCACCCGCCACCGGTGCAGTGCGAGCAGCGCGATTCCGAGCATGATTTCGACGATTCCCGATAGCACCACGACCGTGTCGGTGCCCAAGGGAACCCAGGCCGGAACCTGCGCCTGAAATGCTTCCCGATTGACGGTGAGATGGCTGATTCCAGCCAGCAGCAGAAAGGCGCCGAGAATCAGCTGGCCGATTAGCCGGGGCAGCGAACGGTGCGAGCGTGCCGCACTTTCACGAGGTGTAGATTCAGCCATTTGTGCTGAGTCTAATGCTGGCAGGGTGCAGTTTTGTGACGGTTTCAGCCGGGTAGACGGCGTGCTGCGAGCACGACTGACCGAGCGTCGAGCAGGTCCACGGCTAACGACCGAGGAGCCGCGCGAAGAACCCGCCCGTGGATTTCTGCCTCACGTGGCCCTCGCAGCGCTGGTTGCGCGGCACATTCTTCATGACCTGATCAACGTGCTGGCCGCACCCGGCCCAGGTGGTCTTCTGACAGGTCTTGCAGGTGACTGCTCTGCACATGGTCGGTGCCTTTCGGTAGGGAATTATCTCAGAGTATACCCGTGGGGGTATCACACAAATTCGTACCCCGTGAACGGATGCTCGCGCCCCAGTGGGTGTATCGTGCCAGCGATGAGCGCTCGGTCGGCCACACGACCCCGGGACTCAGGAACTACAAGGAGAGCGGTGCCGCATGAGCAGTGAAACCCCGATCGACGACGTTACCGACGACGACATCGAGGTCACGCACTCCAAAGCCTGGGCCGCCGGTGTACCGGGCGTGCTGCATTCCATGCAACCGGCGATCACCCAGATGGGCGCCCGGCGAGGAATGCGTGCGCTCCTGGCCATGAACCAGAAAGACGGTTTCGACTGCTTGAGCTGCGCCTGGCCCGACCCGGCACACCGCAAGGCGTTCGAGTTCTGTGAAAACGGCGCCAAGGCCGTGACCTGGGAGGCCACCCCGATTACCATCCCGACGAGTTTCTGGGCCGATCATTCGCTGCACGACCTGCGCGAGAAGAGCGAATACTGGCTCGGCATGCAGGGCCGGCTAGTCGAACCCGTCTACAAGCCGGCCGGCAGCGACCACTACCGCCCGGTCAGCTGGCCCGAGGCCATTCGGGTGATCGCCGCCAAGCTCAACGCCCTCGACTCACCCGACCAGGCCGCCTTCTACACGAGCGGACGCGCTTCCAACGAGGCCGCCTTCGTCTACCAGCTCTTCGCGCGGGCCTACGGCACCAATAACCTGCCGGACTGTTCCAATATGTGCCATGAATCCACGGGCTGGGCCATGGGGCAGACCGTCGGCATCGGCAAGAGCACGATCAGCTACGACGATTTTGCGAAAGCCGACCTGATCATCATCATGGGTCAAAACCCCGGCACGAACCATCCGCGCATGCTCACCGCGCTCGAAGAGGCCAAGGATGCCGGCGCCCAGATCGTCGCCATCAACCCGCTGCCTGAGGCAGGTCTGCGCCGCTACAAGAACCCGCAACGGGTGCGCGGGATCATCGGCCACGGCACCGACATCGCCGACCAATTTCTGCAAATTCGCATCGGGGGCGACATGGCTCTGCTGCAGGCCGTCTCGAAGCGGGTGCTGGACGCCGAAGATGCCGCGCCAGGAACCGCGCTGGATCAATCCTTTCTCGACGAACACTGTCACGGCCTGGCCGAGCTGCGGCAGCATCTCTCCCAGCTCGACGAGCGCGTGGTGCTGGCCGCGACGGGCCTGCGCGCGGCACAAATCGACGAACTCACGCAGCGGTACCTCAAATCTGATCGAGTGATCATCACCTGGGCCATGGGGCTGACGCAGCAGAAGAAGGGCGTCGAGACGATCAAGGAAATCATCAACCTGCTGCTGCTGCGCGGCAATATCGGCAAACCCGGTGCCGGGGCCTCACCGATCCGCGGCCACAGCAACGTACAGGGAGACCGCACCATGGGCATCTGGGAGCAGATGCCGCCGGCCTTCCTCGACGCCCTGCAGCGGGAGTTCGGCTTCGACCCGCCACGAGCGCACGGCGTTGATTCCGTCGACGGGGTGCGCGCCATGCGCGACGGAAGGATGAAGGTGTGGATGGGTCTCGGCGGCAATTTCGTCGCCGCCATGTCCGACACGGGCATTGCCGAGGCCGCAATGCAGCGCACCGAGATGAGCGTTCAGATCTCCACGAAACTCAACCGTTCGCACGCCGTGACGGGCGAGGAGGCCCTAATCCTGCCGACCAGGGGGCGCACTGAAATTGATGAGCAGGCCAGTGGGGTGCAGTTTGTCTCCGTCGAGGATTCGGTCTGCGCTGTGCACCCGTCCTGGGGCAATCTCAAGCCGGTGTCACCGAATCTGCTGTCCGAGGTGGCGATCATTTCGCGACTGGCCAGCGCCGTGCTCAAAAGCACAGTCGCGGTCGACTGGGCCGGTTTCGAGGCCGACTACGACCGCATCCGCGACCACATCGCCCACGTGGTCGACGGGTGCGAAAATTATAACGGGCGCATCCGGGAGGAGGGCGGGTTCGTGCTGGCGAACGGCCCCCGCGATTCACGCACCTTCAACACCCCGATCGGCAAAGCCATGCTGACGACGAACACGCTTGAGCACCTCGAGGTGCCGCCCGGGCGCCTGGTACTGCAGACGCTGCGCAGCCACGATCAGTTCAACACCACCATCTACGGCCTCGATGACCGCTATCGCGGCATTAAAAAGGGTCGGCACGTGGTCTTCATCAACAAGAAAGACCTGATTAACCTCGGTTTCGCCGACGGAGACCTGGTCGATGTGCACAGCGAGTTCAGCGACAATGTCGACCGGGTGCTGCGCGGCTACCGGTTGGTCGCCTACCCGACACCGCGCGGCTGCGCCGCCGCGTACTATCCAGAAGCGAACGTGCTCGTGCCGCTCGACAGCGTCGCCGACGGCAGCAACACGCCGGTGTCGAAGGCCGTCATCATCCGGCTGGAGCGTGCAACGCCCTGATTGAGAAAGCTACTGCGCCGTGTTCACCCAGCCGGTTTCGTTGGGATTCTCACCCGCGGGCTGCTGGCAGACGGCGATGACGACATCCGCTGCCCGAGCGATGGCCGCGTGCGACGCCGTAGCCGAATTGGCTGCGGCCAAGCCGGCGGCATAGCCGACGACGAACGTTGTGATGGGTGCGGCCATCGGACTGATCGCACGAGCGGCCTCATCGGCGACGTTCAGCATGAGGTGGTTGTCCACCTCCAGATCCAAAATTTGGAGGGCCTGGCTGAGGCGGCGGGTCCACTGCTTCAGAATCTCTTCGTCCACGTCGTTGTGTGTCACAGCAACTCCTTCAGTTGTCGGTTAGAACGGATGCCCGGCGACGTTGACGGTACCCTGACGCGAGAAATCGCGTGCAACAAAATGGCTCCGAATTGTTACCAACCCATAGTGCCCGCGGCGCCCTTGAACGGCCCGACAATTTTCTCGGTGATCCAGCCGCCGTAGTAGTCGCCGTCCTGCGCACGCACCGTTTCACCGTCGACGGTGCAGCGCTGCATTGCTCCCGGATAAATGGCGACGCGGTCGGCCAGCGTCTCATACCCCGATGTCGGCGTGGGGTAGAACCAGGCGGCCCGGGCGCTTGAGCCGACGGAGAGGTAGCCGGCTACGCCCTTGTACTCGCAGTAGCTCTGGCCCGGGGCCGGTTGCAGAATTTCCGGGGCGAAGGCGCTCCGCGGCAAGTAGTACACCGGTGGATGGCTGGTCTCGAGCACCCGCACGACGTCGCGCGTGTCGGCGATGGTCACGCCGTCGAGTTCGATGGTGACGTGTTCCTGGGTGTGTTCGACGCGGGGCGGTCTGGGGTAATCCCAAACGGATTCCTGGCCGGGGCGGACGGGGTCGCGGTTCGCTCGCTCAATCATGAACCGATGCTAGGACAGCAACCTGCGAAGAACCGTGATGTTTGCGTCAGCCGGCCCGGCGCGGTTGCAAAAGGGCAACGGTGAGCGCGGCGGCCACCACGGCAAGCCCGGCAACCATGCCGACCATGCCGACCCACCCCCACTGCACAAAGAACTCACCACCGAGCCAGCCGAACAGGCTCGACCCGGTATGGTGCGAGAGGTTGTACAGCGAGGATGCCTGGGCCCGACCGACCGGGGCCTCGGCCCCGGTCCAGCCGGACGCCACGGCGTGTGCGGCAAAGAAGCCCGCCGTGGCCAGCAATACGCCGAGCAGAACGATTGCGAGCACGGTCGACAGGGTCAGCAGCACCCCCGCCGTCATGCAAGCGAGCGAGCTCAGCAGTACCGACCAGCGACCGAATCGGGCGGTGAGAATGCCGGCTTGAGCCGATGACCATGTGCCGGCCACATACGCCACGAAGACGAGACTGATCAGGGCCTGCGGTAGGTTGAACGGGTCGTGGGCCAGCCGAAAACCGAGGTAGTTGTACAGGGCGACGAAACCGCCCATGAGCAGAAACCCCTGCGCATAGAGCGCGAGCAGGCGCGGCGACGTGAGATTGGCCCGCAGCAGCATGACCAGGCTCAGATCGGTGCCGAGCTCGTGCGCCCCGCGTTTGTGACCGACCCGCGGCACGAACGGGCGGGGTACAAAGCCGCGCGGCGCCGGAATCAGCGTAATGAACAGCACGGCCGCGACGGCGCAGAGCGCTCCGACCGTCAAGACGCCGACCCGCCAGTTGGCGAGTTCGGTGATCGGCCCCGCCACGAGACGCCCGAGCAGGCCGCCGATCGAGGTGCCGGCGACGTAGGTGCCGGCCGCACGGGCGGCATGTCGGGGCTCGATCTCCTCACTCAGGTAAGCGATCGCGATCGCCGGAACGCCGCCGAGCATCAGCCCTTCGACCAACCGCCCGGTGAGCAGCAGCGAGAAGGTGGGGGCAAACGGCACGAGCAGTCCGAACACCGTCGCCGCGATCACGGCAATTGACATGGCCCGCACCCGGCCGAGCCGGTCGGCCATGATCGACCAGGGAATCACACCGACGGCTAGGCCGAGCGTCGATGCAGAGATGACGAGGGCGGCATCCGCTGCGCTGACACCGACGTCGTCGGCGATCTGGGCGAGTACTGCCTGAGGCGAGTACAGCTGGGCGAACGTGGCGATGCCAGCGAAGAACAGACCGGCGAGCAGTTTGCGATAGTCGGAACTGCCGTGCGAGTGCCCGCTCCAGCCAGCGGATGCCACCACCCGGCCCGGGTTCGCGATCGTCATCACGCGGCAATCTCGACTCGGGGCACTCGTTCAGCGCACGCGTTCCGGGCCCTACACCCACCCGTGACGAATCTGGCTACAGTGTGCGCATGAGCTCTGATGCGCAGGTTTTGACGGTGGATGGCCCACACGGCGCGCATGACGTGCGCCTGTCGAGCCCGAGCCGGGTGCTCTGGCCCGAACTGGGAATCACCAAACGTGACCTCGCCCAGTACCTGATTGACGTCGGTGAAGCGTTCGTGCGGGCCAACGGTGATCGCCCGGTATCGTTGCAACGGTTCAGCGGCGGAATCGACGGTGAGCAGTTCTTCTCAAAGAACCCGCCCAGGGGCGCGCCCGACTATGTGCGGGCCGTGCCCGTGGTCTACCCGAGCGGGCGTACGCATCCGCAGCTCGTGATCGACGAACCGGCCGCCGCGGTGTGGGCGGTGCAGATGAACACGATCGTGTTCCACCCGTGGCCGTCCAGGGCCGAGCTCTCGGACAATCCCGATGAACTGCGCATCGACCTGGATCCGCAGCCCGGCACGAACTTCGCCGACACCATTCCCGTCGCCGTGGAGCTGAGAGAGCTGCTCGCCGAAGCCGGCCTCGTGGCGTTCGTGAAGACCTCCGGAAATCGGGGGCTGCACGTGTTCGCGCCGATCACCCCGACCCGGGAATTTCTCGACGTGCGGCACGCGGTCATCGCCGCGGCGCGCGAGCTGGAACGACGGATGCCCACCCGGGTGACCACGAACTGGTGGAAGGAAGAGCGCGGCGAGCGCGTCTTCGTCGACTACAACCAGGCCAACCGCGACCGCACCATGGCCGGTGCCTACAGCCCGAGGCCGCTGCCGCACGCCCCGGTCTCCTGCCCGCTGGAGTGGAGCGAACTGGCGCAGGCCAACCCGCGCGCGTTCACGATCCTCACCGTGCCGGATCGGTTACAGAAGCAAGGCGACCCGTGGGCGTCGATGCACGAACAGCCCGGCTCGATCGACGCCCTGTATTCCTGGTGGGAACGCGATCTCGAGGGCGGGCTCGGCGAGTTGCCGTTTCCGCCGGACTTTCCCAAGATGCCAGGGGAGCCGCCGCGCGTGCAGCCCAGCCGCGCCCGCCGTCCGGAGTAGGCCGCGTCGACTAGCCGCGTCGACCGATCAGTTCACGATGCGCTCGGCGGGCACGGGCGCTTCCGGCGGGGTGCCGGTGCCGAATGGACGGCCGCCGAGCTCGGCGCGAGAATGCGGGGCCAGCCAGGTGGCAGCATCCGGCCCCTTCGGCACAATGCCACTGGGATTGATATCGACGTGGGTCACGTAATAGTGCTTCTTGATCTGGCCGAAGTCGATCGTGTCACCAAAACCGGGCGTCTGAAAAAGGTCACGGGCATAGGCCCACAGCACCGGCATCTCGCACAGCTTGTTGCGATTGCATTTGAAGTGACTGTGATACACCGCATCGAAGCGGGCGAGGGTGGTGAACAAGCGGATGTCCGCCTCGGTAATCGTGTCGCCCACAAGATACCGTTGGCCCGCCAAGCGCTCTTCGAGCCAGTCCAGCCGGTCGAACAGGGCGTCGTAGGCCCGTTCATAGGATTTCTGGCTTCCAGCAAAGCCGCACTTGTAGACGCCGTTGTTCACGTCGTGAAAGATCAGTTCGGCCACCTCGTCGATCTCGGCCCGCAAGGTTTTGGGGTAGAGATCAGGGGCACCGGCTCGGTGATACGCGGTCCACTCGGTCTCAAGATCCAGGGTGATCTGCGGTAATTATTGGTAACGACCTGGCCGGTGGGTACATCGATGATTGCCGGCACGGTGATGCCGCGCGGGTAGTCGGGAAATCGGGCAAAGAAGGCCTGCTGCAGGCGTTCAATACCGAGGACCGGGTCGAGCCCGTCCGGGTCGAGGTCGAAGGTCCAGCTGTTCTTGTCGTGCGTGGGGCCGGGTAGGCCCAGCGAGATAACGCCCTCAAGGCCGAGCAGGCGACGCACAATTGTGGTGCGGTTTGCCCACGGGCAGGCTCGGGCCGCGACCAATCGATAGCGGCCCGGTTCCACCGGCCAGCCATCCCGGGCGTCTCGCGTAATGCGATCTTCGATGTAGTTGGTGTCGCGGTTGAAGTCCTGGCCGGGCTGAATGTAACTGGGGTCGAGGCTCATGCCCTTAAGCTACCGGACACGGCCGACACGGGCTTGGGTGGTTCTAGGCTGCGCCGCCGAGTTCGGCGGTGAGTTCGGCGGTGAGCTCGGCGTCGGTACGGGCATCGATGATGCCCCACATCATATGGGTGGGGCCGCTGCTGTCGCCCGGCTCCACCCGCGGCCGACTGGCCCAGCCGCGGGCGACGGCGGCCGCCCCGAGCTGCGCCAGCGAATCACTTATGCGCGTTTTGCGAATCTTGCCGGCCAGCACGCTGCCGTCGGGCGCCTGGCGCCAGCCGCGCTTGTGGGCGATCACCCGACCAATCTCCTCGTCGGTCAACCAGCGCGAAAAACTGCGGGTAGGCGGGTCAATGGCGATCAGCTTCATGCGAATACTGTACTCGCCACCGGTCGGCCCTGGCTCACCGCCCGGTGCTGGATCCTGGTGACTCATGCGAACGACTGATCGGGACGATAATCACTGCACAAACCCGACAAAGAAGGAGATCCAATCATGAGTAGCCGTCTCAATCCGTACCTCGGCTTTCGCGGCAACGCCCGGGAGGCGATGGACTTTTACCAGAGAGTCTTCGGAGGTGAGGTGACCCGCAGCACCTTCGGGGAGTCCAACGCGAGTGACGATCCGGCCGATAAAGACAAGATCATGCACTCGGAACTGACCACCGCGAGCGGATTTTCTCTGATGGCCTCCGATGCGCCGAGCAGTATGCAGGTCGCCACCGGCAGCAGCATCTCGGTCTCCCTCAGCGGTGACGACGAGGCCGAATTGACCGGGTATTGGGAGAAGCTGGTGGAGGGAGGCTCCGTCGCAATGCCGCTGAGCAAGGCACCCTGGGGCGACAGCTTCGGCATGGTGACCGACAAGTTCGGCACGGCCTGGATGATCAATATTGCTGGCACGCCCGGCTGAAGAAGTTCCTGAGCGCGACGGGGTGCGTTGTCCTATGATGGGCCCGTGATAAATGCATCGGCGACACACATCGCTCACGAAGCGAGTAACAGCTCGACTCTGCAACTGCTGGCACGGCTCGGCTTTGCCGTCAATGGACTGCTGCACATTCTCATCGGGTCAATCGCGATCACCGTCGCGGTCGGCGCGGGCGGTGGATCCGCCGATCAGAGCGGTGCGCTCGGCCAACTCGGGTCCAGCCCCGGCGGGGTGTTTCTGCTCTGGACGGTCGTCGTCGGCATGTTCGCACTCGGGCTATGGCTTCTAGTCTCGGCATTCGTGATGCAGGGTGACCCTAAACGCAAGTGGTCGCGTCGTTTTGCAAACCTGGCCAAAGCCGTCGTTTACTTTGCCCTCGGCGTTACCGCGCTCACCTTCGCCCGTGGCGGCTCGGCCAGTTCGGCTAGCAGCACGCAGAGCGCCAGCTCGTCGTTGCTGGCATCGCCCGGTGGCATCATCGTGCTCTTTTTGCTCGGTGTGGCCGTGTTGGGCGTCGCTGGCTACTTTGTCTATAAGGGTGCAGCTCAGAAATTTCGGTCAGACCTCGCCGTGCCGAGCGGAACGGTCGGCCGTGTGGTCATCGCCCTCGGCGTCGTCGGTTACATCGCCAAGGGCGTCGCGCTCGGCGTGGTGGCGATCCTCATCGGGGTCGCTGCGCTCACCCGCGATGCCAGCAAATCCACCGGGCTCGACGGGGCGCTCAAAGCGCTCGCCGCCCTGCCCTTCGGAACGCTCGCTCTGCTCCTGATCGGCAGCGGGCTCATCGCCTATGGCATTTACTGCTTCGTGCGCGCCCGGCGCGCCCAGTTGTAGCACGCGGAGCGAACAGATTGCGACGGCGTTAGTCGACCGCGATGTCGCCTGGAGCCTTGTCCGGGTGCCAGCCCCGCCGAGATGGCTGGCGCAGCCGACCCGTCGCGGTCCACCCGTCGCGGTCCACTCAGCGAATTCCACTCAGCGAATTCCACTCGGCGACGAGGGTGGCCCACGCCCACCCAGATGTTCGTGGAAATCCAGCCCAGGCGCGTCTTCGAGTAAAGCGCTGCGGTGTGACTGGATACCCCGGCTCCCAGTGCGACGATACGAGCCGTTTCAGACCTCACTATCTCAGCGCCTGCGCTGTTCGCCCGACCAAACACTATATACGATAGGGGGTATTTACCAGTTTGGAGGGCTGCTGATGAGCGAGATTGCACGGGAGGTGGCACCATGAGGGTCATGTCAGCACACTCCGAGCAGAATGCCGTGGTGACCGGCGTTATCGAGTTCGCTTCGGGAGACCGGCCTGCCGGTCCATTCACGGTCACCGTACTCGTCGAAGACGTGTCACGAGCGGATGCCCCGAGCGCCATCGTTGGCGGCGCCCGCTTCGAGAACCCGGCGTTCGGGGAGACCGAAGAGGCGCAACTGCCCTTCGCCGTGACCGTGCCCACGAACACGCTCACCGGGGTCCGTCGTCTGAACGTGCGGGTGCACGTGCGCGAGGGACTGCTCGGAAGCCCGAACGTCACGCGCCCGAACGTCACGCGCCCGAACGTCACGCGCCCGAACATCACGCGCCCGAACATTACCGAGGGGGACTTCGTATCGACGCAGTCCCACCCGGTGTTGGCCGACCCTGTGTTGGCCGACCCTGTGTTGGCCGACCCGGTGCTGTCGGGGTCGGCGTCAGTTCGTATCCCGGTTCTGCGTGTCTGAAGCGGTGGCGGCGGCGGCGCTGTCGGCGGCGGCTCGCACCTCGGCCTCATCGAACGACGTGATCACGCCACCGAGGCTTTCGTAGCCGGTGAGCGACGGACCCCAGGCCGCGCCGTTGAACCACTTGTGGAACAGTTCGCTGCTGGTTCCGGTGAGGAACACATCGAGCCGGCCAGGTGCCCAGGAGACCACGCGCGGCTGCGAGGTCGCGATGCCGCCCATGTTCTCGTAGTCGAGCACCGACGGACCCCACGAGTTGCCGTCAAACCACTTGTGGTAGAGCGCACTGTCGGTGCCGATCACAAACAGATCGAGCCGGTTCGGACCCCAGGACACGGCCTCGGGTTCGCCCACGACAATGCCGCCGAGCCGTTCGAAGTCGTTGACCGACGGGCCCCAGGCTGAGCCGTCCCACCACTTGTGGTACAGCGCGCCGTCCGTGCCCGTGACAAAGACGTCGAGTCGGTTCGGGCCCCACGAGACAACGCGCGGCGACGAGGCGCAGACCCCGCCGAGGCGTTCGTACCCGGTGAGGGATGGACCCCAGGCGGAGCCATTCCACCACTTGTGGTAGAGCGCCCGGTCGGTGCCGATCACGAAGACGTCGAGGCGGTTCGGTCCCCAGGAGACGACTTCGGGCTGGCCGACAACGATGCCGCCCATGTTCTCGTAGCCGGCGACCGAGGGACCCCACGCTCCATCGAACCATTTGTGATAGAGCGCGTGGTCACTGCCGACGACGAACACGTCGAGCCGGTTCGGCCCCCAGGCCACCACGCGCGGGTCACCGAGAATGACGCCCCGCATGTTTTCGAAGCCCGTCGCCGATGGCCCCCAGGCGCTGCCGTTCCACCACTTGTGGTACAGCGCGCTGTCGGTTCCGGTGACGAACAGGTCGAGCCGGTTCGGCCCCCACGCAACGGCCTGTGGAACGCTCTCGGCGATGCCGCCCAGATCTTCGAAGCCCGCGACCGACGGCCCCCACGCCCCGTCGAACCATTTGTGGAACACGTCGCGGTTGGTGCCGAGCACGAAGGCGTCGAGACGGTTCGGGCCCCACGACACGACGGGGCTCGAACTGGCCCGGGCCGTTTGCGGGTACATGAAGTTGACCGCGGCAATGTCTCCGGCCGACAAGGCGGCGCGCTGGCCGATCTGAGCTCCGGCCTGCACCGGGGTGATCGTCTCCAGCCCGTTCTTCGAGAATGCGGTGCGCGGGTAGTGCATGATCGAACCGTAGTCATAACCGCCGACATCATCGCCGTCGACGATGTGCTGGTCGAACTGGCTCTCCATGCCCGTTTCGATGTTGGCCACTTGGATCGTCACGAAGGTGTTGCGGTCTTCGCGGCTCTGTTCGTGCCAGAGGCCGACCGCGTGGCCGATCTCATGGATGGCGTTGCCGGTACTGCAGCCGGTACCCAGGCTGATGGTCTGCATACCGTTACCCTGCATGCCCAGCATTGACCAGCATCCGCCGGCATCACTGAACTCAACAAAGTTGGAAAACTGTGCCGCATTGGCCGGGGTGCGTTCCGGAAAGCGGATGGGCGTGCGCGCCTCCCAGTGTGTGATTGCATCGCGTACCCGCTGTTGGTTCGGCAGGGCGGCGTTGATCTGAAACGGAACCTGGGCGTTGGGCCAGCGAAAGCGAGCGCCGGTAATGATGACGCCTCGGGCACGACCGTCGTCCCGGTTTGCCCTGTCCTTGGTCTGCTCCAACTCGGCGACGGTGCCCAGCACGATGTCACCTTCGAAGACGGCCAGATCGTTGACCTTGTAGTAGACCACTTCGGTCGGCCCGAAAGTGACGCCCGAGATGATACCGGATGCCGATTCTCCCGCCTGAAATTCACCCGCACTGACGAATTTCTGGTCCCCGCCTGGGCCGGAATTGTTTTCTGCCATGGAACTGCTCCTTGTGCCCGCTGTTCCACACTGGCACCGTGCCGGAATCAGCACCGTGCCGGAATCAGCACTGTGCCGGAATCAGCACTGTGCCGGAATCAGCACTGTGCCGGAACGGCGGTCACACTACGCCGCCAGGCGTTATCGGAGCGTTACTCGGGGCTTTTTTCCGGGCCTGATCCGCCAACGACGGTCAGCGCGAACCGCCGACCAGCCGTTCGATCGCGGCGAGGGGGATCGGTAGCCAGGTGGGGCGGTTGCGGGTCTCGTAAACGGCCTCGTAGAGAGCCTTGTCGAGTTCGAACGCATCGAGCAGGGCGCTCTGATCGGCCAGCTCAATGCCGGAGCGTTCCGCATAGCCGTCGAGAAACGCCCGCCGGCACGCGGCGGCCCAGTCAGAAATTGAGGGCAGGGTGTCGGCCGTCGGCCCCGCGGTAGCCATCATCGCCCCCGACACGTAGGAGAACGACCTCAGCATGCCGGCGACATCGCGCAGCGGAATGTCGGGCCGGGTGCGCTCGCGCAGGGTGCGCAGCGGTTCCCCCTCGAAGTCGAGCAGCACCCAGCCACGGCCCTGCACATCGAGAACCTGGCCGAGGTGAAAGTCACCATGGATACGTTGCAGCCTCGGCCACGCCGCGGTCTCCGCCCGGGCAAACACCGCCTCGATGGCGTCGCGGTGTCTGGCCAGAACCGGCACTTCACGCAGGGTCAGGCTGCAGCGCAGCCGCATCTTCGCCATTTCCTCGGCAATGACCGCGGGCGTCGCATCGAGGGTCGGCAGGGCGCGGCCGAGGTCCTGGTGCACCTCGGCGGTGGCTTGCCCCAACCGAAAGGAGGGGCCGGTGAAGTCGCTACCGGACGCGGCAGCAACCAGGGCGGTGCGCCAGGCATCCGGGGCACCGGGCAGAAACTCCTGGGCAAAGGCCAGATGACCGACAGCACGGCTACCGGGTTCGGCCGGGTCGTCCCACTGGCCGAGCACGGCGCCGAACGGCAGCGGAATCCGGCCCGATCCGGCGTTGGCCAGCGCGGCCTGCACCGTCACATCCGGATTCTCGCCGGCATGGATGATTCGGAATACTTTGCAGATGATCGGCGTGGTCGGCGCCCCGGTCGCGTCAACGCGCTGAACGATGATCGAGGTATTGGACTGCTCGCCGCTGAGTACGCGACTGGATGCGACCAGGTCCGTCGACGTGGCGGCGGAGCCCGGTCGTAGGTCTTCGCCGCGCGCGTTCGCCGCGGAGCGGTCTGTCGAAGGCGCGGTGGTCGTGGAGGAGACGCCCTGCCGTTCCATGAACGCGAGCAACGCGGCAGCGAAGGCGGGATCGTAGGCTGCGTCGTAGATGAAGCGCGCGTGGTCGGAGCCGGGCTTGCGCACCGTGATCAGGGCGTTGGTCGCACCGGGCAGCTCACCGACCCGCTCCGTGGTCGGCAGCTGGTACAGCGTGAGCCCCAGACTTGCGGTATCCAAGACGAGGTCGACGCGAATGCTAACTCCGGCCTCGGCCGAGGGAAGGGGGAAATGGCCGATGCTGCGCAGGGCCGGCATTCGCCCCTTGTTGCCGAACCAGCGCTGCGTTGACACCCAGGCGTTGACGTAGTCGGGCATCGGGGTGCCCCGATGGGTCGGGACGAGATCGGGATTGGGGGAGCGGTCTGCATTCTGGGCGCGTTCTCCATCGATCATGCCGCCAGCGTAGCGTCCTTGCCCGGATTGCGCGTGACAGTCTGGTGCGCCGTCGCACTACTCAGCGTGCGACGTGCGGGCAGTGCGCCAGGCCCCGAATCGGGATGGCGTGGATCAGACGATATTTTTAGGTACCTGAGCTAGAATTGTAAACAATTGACAGGGCGGTTGAGCTGGGCCGGATGGTCAATGGAATTCTTACACTCACGTAATTCAGATATTTACTCGAGAAAGAACTGTGAAGGGTATGCCCCAGCGATATTCATTGGAACCCGTCATCCAGGAATCCACCCCATCGATCATCGCCCGCAAGCTGCGGTACGCGATCGCCCACGGTGAGGTGGCCCCCGGGTCGCAACTCGGTGAGGCTGAACTCGCCCGCGAACTCGGCGTCAGCCGGGGCCCGCTGCGCGAAGCAATGCAGCGGTTGACGCAGGAAGGTCTATTGGTCAGCATTCGCAACCGCGGCCTCTTCGTGATTGAAATGACGGATGCCGAGATTCGCGACATGTACGTGCTGCGCACCGCGATCGAGTCGGCGGCCTGCAAACTGCTCGTGCGCGCCGACCACGTCACCGCCGGTCAGAATCTGCTCGCCAAGGTGTCCGAGATGGAGAATGCGGCTGCCACCGGCGACCGCGCCGTCATGAGTGACGCCGACATGGCGTTTCACGAACACCTCGTGGCGTTGAGCGGCAGTCGCAGCCTGGCACGCATCCACAACACGCTCATGACCGAGACACGCATGTGCCTGGCCGTGCCGCAGGACTCCTACCGGGTCACCGAGGAATGGCTCGCGGAACACCGCGGTATCGCCGAGGCCGTGTTCGCCGGGGATGGTCCGCTGGCCGAGAGCCGGTTGAACGACCACGAAGACGACGCTCTGGCGCGACTGACGAGCGCGCCGGCATCCGTTTCGGTCGGCTGAGGCTGGTCAAAGGTCACAGCTGAACCGGCGGGGCTGCTCCTCTACAGCGATGAGAGCGGATGTCCCGGGCTGACGCCGGTTGTCCTCGAGGCATTGTTGACAATCATCCGTTTCTGCAGTGTGCGGGCATGATGCACACCGCGCCCCGCAGCACCGCGCCCCGCAGCACCGCGCTCGCCGTTGGCACCGGCGGTAACCGGCTCGATTGCGTCGGCCTCGCTCGACGTCTGTATCGAGGAGCCGCTACCGGCCATGAGCCCGCTCCGGAACACCCCGGGAGTGATCATCTTCGCCCAGATGTCGGGTGATGTGCTGGGCTGGCGGAACGGCCTGGCCCAACATGCACCGACAGTGTGCAGCGTTGGCCAGCGGGGGACGAGCTGAGCAATGTTGTCGACAAGACCCGCGGCTACGTCGCTCGAGCGCACTGATTCCGTTACCTCGCAATCATCACGAAACAAGAACTTCACAGTCAGATCATTGGTGACAATCGTGGGCGCTGCGTAATTACGCGCGCTGGGAGGAATACGTCCAGGCGGGCAGTAACGCCAGAAAGTGTGGCTCACAGCACGAAAAAGCGGATGAGCCGGGAACAGTCGTTCGCGGCTCATCCGCTTCGGTGCATGTCAGGTTCATGGCAGGGTGTCAGATCAACGAATCACCCGAATCGGCACCGCGTGCAGCGCCACCGCACCGAACCGGTCGGTACTCGGCAGATTTTCCGTGGGGTGAAGGCGGCGATCGCTACAACGCACGTACGCGTGGGATTCGCGTCGGCTTCGCATAGGCCGACGGGATGCCGACCGGCCGGCTTAGGCCGTTGCGAGCGTCGTGATTGCCGCGTGCGGAAGCCGCACGGGTTCAACGCGAATACCGGTGCGTTCGCAACCGGTGCACTTGAGAACATAGCGGGGGAGAGTGAGCCGCAGGGCCTGCGCGGGGTTCGGTTTCAGGTCGGCCGGTGACTTGCAAAATGGGCAGGTGATTCGCATCGATTGTTGTCCTTTGGCTTGGTTCTGCGTAACTGATAACTCTCGTTAAATCGACCATAGGGGCAACATTGAATGACCGCGCCCCCTTGAAATTCCAGCAATTTTGTGTGTGCCGAGCATTTGTCTGTTCCTGTTTCAACTGACATGCATCCGCAGATTCGCGTCAGGATCAGTGACTGGATTCAACGGGCCGACCCTGTTTGCCGACTGTGTGTACAAAGTTTCGTTCGACAGGCTCGGAGTCAGACGCCACGTGCGCGCCACCGAGCGCATTTATTTATCGGACATACACTGTGCCCATGAATACTGTGCCCACGAATGCTGTGCCCGGCAGCTCTGAGTCCTCGCCCGCAGGACAACAGACAGCCGTGCCCCAGACAGCCGTGCCCCAGGTTGCGAGCGCGCGCCGCGGGCCCACCATCACTTGGCACCAGCAGCACAAGAAATCCCTGACGACGGGGGAGCGGGCCGCCGACACCCTGCGCAATTCCATGGGCAGCTGGCGGTTCGTTGGCGGCTTCGTGCTGTTCATGATTTTGTGGGCCGCGGCGAATTCTTTCGCTGTGGGCTGGGATCCCTATCCCTTCATCCTGCTCAACCTGTTCCTGAGCATGCTCGCCGGACTTCAGGGCGCCATTCTGCTCATTTCGGCCAAACGGCAGGATTCGATCGCCGCCGCGCTGGCCAAGCATGACTTTGACACGAACGTTGCGGCGAAGATCGATATCGAGGCCCTATTGGAGATCAACAACCGTCAGCTCGTGATGATCAACGATCTGCACGCCATCCTCGAACGGCTTGACCTGTCCCGGCCGACGCCCGCGACGAGTGACTAGGTGTCGGCGGCGGGCGGTGCAAGAGAGTACTTTCCCCAACTAAACGGATGCCGCCAGCAGGCTCACGACGAGGGTGTCACCCTTGGTCGACAGCTGGCCGACCTCAAGAAATCCGAGGCGGTCGTGGAACGCGAGCGAACCCGGGTTCGGAGGTTCGAGGTTGACCTCGCAGAGCACCTCGGCGAGTAGTTCACGGCGGGCCGCACCGAAGATGGCGTCGTAAAGCACCTGGCCAAGGCCCTGCCCGCGAAATCCGTCGGCCACGACGATGCGGTCGACGTAGAGAAAATCGTTGGAACGGCTTGAGAACCAGCGGTAGTTCTCGCTCGCATACTCGGCCCCGGCGACAAACAGAATGGCGAAGCCGAGCGCGACATCGACTGCGTCGTCGGCAACGACAGCGACCGCGAGGTGGCTGTGCTGCACCAACGCGGCCAGGGCTTGGGCATCCAGTTCGCTGACGGCGGGAACGGCGGCGTTGTTGAGCGCGAGCAGGCGCGGCAGATCGGCGGGCACGAGGGTACGAATCGAATGGGTCACCCCATAACGATAGGCCCGCGACCGTGGCTGCCTTGTGTCGCCGTGCCTACTAAGAAAACAAAGGTGACTTTACCCGCGGAAAGCGGGATGAGGTTGGGCTCGTAAACGGCCATCGCGATGACGAGGTCTTCCCACGACATTCCCGTGCTCGTGAAGGTGCGGGGCCGGTGTGAATCAACGCTGACGCTTCCAATCACCATGTAACGCGGCGTCCAGCATTGGCTAGACGCCCTGAATGCGCTCTCGGCCGAGTGCCGGGTTGCCCGGCGCGACCGAGGCCACCGTGATGCCCACGAACTCGCTGGCCACGGTTCGGTCGCACAGGTCATCCCGCCCGGACTTTCGCGGCAGCCTTTCGCGGCAGCCTTTCGCGGCAGCCTTGCGCGGCAGGCTTTCTGGCGCGGGCGATCCTGCAGTCGGCCCGGCGCGGGCCGACCCGCAGTCCTGCCAGAATGAACTGTCGCCGTTTCGCTCTGGCGACTCGTTCGAGGAGACAATGGCGTATGACTCATCAGGTGAGCACGACCAATAAGAGCACGACCAATACGAGCACGACCAATACGAGCACGACCAATACGAGCACGAACAACTACCGGGCCGCACGCGACCAGCTTCTGGCCCTGCGCGACGATCACGCGCGCGCCGCGCAGGAGTTTCGCTGGCCCGATGTGGGGGAGCACTTCAACTGGGCCACCGACTGGTTTGATGTGATCGCGCGCGGCAACGAAAGAATTGCGCTGTGGATCGTCGAAGAAGACGGCAGCGAGCAAAAGTTCAGCTTCGCCGAGATGGCCTACCGGTCCGACCAAGTCGCCACCTGGCTGACGCGGCAGGGCGTGGGGCGCGGCGACCACGTCATGCTCATGCTCGGAAATCAGCGGGAAATCTGGGAGGCGATGCTCGCCATCATGAAGGTCGGCGCCGTCATCATGCCCACGAGCACCGTACTCGCCTCGCACGATCTGACCGACCGGGTGCGTCGCGGCGGCGTCACCCACGTGATTGCCAACTCGGCCGACGCGACCAAATTCGACGACGTTCCCGGCGATTACGTTCGCATCGGCGTCGGCGCCGCTCGCCCCGGGTGGGCTGACTTTGCGGACGCCTACCGAGTCACCCCCGAACCACTCACGACGGTCGTGGCATCCGCTGACCCGTCACTGATCTACTTCACCTCGGGCACGACGAGCAAGCCGAAGATGGTGCTGCACTCGCAGACGTCCTACCCGGTCGGCCACCTGTCGACCATGTACTGGCTGGGCCTGCGCCCCGGGGACGTGCACCTCGCCATCAGTTCGCCCGGCTGGGGCAAACACGCCTGGAGCTGCTTCTTCGCCCCGTGGATCGCCGAGGCGACCGTGTTCGTCTACAACTATTCCAGGTTCGATCCGGCCGCCCTGATTGCCCAGCTGCGCCGCGCCCAGGTCACCACGTTCTGTGCGCCGCCGACGGTCTGGCGCATGCTCATTCAAGCGGATGTCGGCGCCCGCCCGGCCAGCCTGCGCGAGTTGCTCTCCGCCGGAGAACCACTCAACCCCGAGGTCATCCGGCAGATCGACAACGGCTGGAAACTGATCATCCGCGACGGATTCGGCCAGACCGAGACCACCGCCATCGTCGGAAACGGGCCAGGATCCGTGCTGAAAGCAGGGTCGATGGGCCTGCCCCTTCCCGGAGTCTCGATCAAGTTGCTCGACCCGATCACCGAGCTACCCGCAGACGAGGGCGAGATTTGTCTTGACCTCTCGACGAGCCCGGTCAATCTCATGACCGGCTACCACGGCGAACCCGACCTCACTGCTCACGCCATCCGCGGCGGCTTCTTTCACACCGGCGATGTCGCCAAGGTGGATGCCGAGGGTTACCTCACCTTCATCGGCCGCACCGACGACGTGTTCAAGTCGAGCGACTACAAGGTGTCGCCGTTCGAGGTCGAGAGTGTGCTGCTCGAACACCCCGCGGTCGCCGAAGCCGCCGTTGTTCCGGCGCCCGATACAACCCGGCTGAACATTCCCAAGGCCTACATTCACCTCGCACCGGGCTGGGAACCAACGAAAGAGACCGCCGAAGCCGTGCTGCGGCACGCCCGAAACGGGCTGCCCGCCTATATGCGGGTGCGGCGGGTAGAGTTCTCCGACCTGCCCAAGACCATCTCGGGCAAGATTCGCCGGGTCGAGCTGCGCGAGCGTGAAGACGACGCGGCAGCCGCGGGCATCCGTCTGCCGGGCGAATGGCGCGACGACCAGTTTCCGGGATTGAAGCGCTAGCAGCATCCGCTTTGAGGAGGGGACTTTCGGCCCGAGACAGGCCCCGACCCCGTCGCTAGCGTGGAGGTATGACCCTCCTCACTACCCCTCGTTTCACGACCACAGATGACAACGGCTGGGCCGGCTTCACCACCGGGCCGTGGCAGCACGGTATTGACGTGCGTGATTTCATCCAGCGCAACTACACGCCGTTTACGGGCGACGCGAGCTTTCTGACCGGGCCGACCGAACGCACCCTCGGTCTCTGGGCCCGCCTGTCGGCGATGTTCCCCCGGGAACGGGCCCTCGGCGTCTACGACGTCGACGCCACCACCCCGGCATCGATCACTGCGCACGCGCCCGGCTACATCGACCGGTCGAACGAAATCATCGTCGGGCTGCAAACGGATGCCCCGCTCAAGCGAGCGATCATGCCATTCGGCGGCTGGCGCATGGTCGCGACGAGCCTCGAAACCTATGGGTATCCAGTCTCGCCCGAACTCGAAACTATCTTCACGAAGTACCGCAAAACCCACAACGACGGCGTCTTCGATGTGTATCCGCCCGCCGTCAAACGGGCCAGGCACAGCCACCTCATCACGGGGCTTCCGGATGCCTATGGTCGCGGCCGCATCATCGGCGACTACCGCCGCGTTGCGCTCTACGGCGTGAGCGCCCTGATCACGGCGAAGGCGATCGAACGCGCCGCACTCGACGAACAGCGAAGCACCGAGGACGTGATTCGCTCGCGCGAGGAGAACGCCGAGCAGGTGCGCGCACTGAAAGAACTCATTCAGATGGCCGCCGCCTACGGTTTCGACGTGGCCCGGCCCGCGCGGACGGCGACCGAAGCGGTGCAGTGGCTCTACTTTGCCTACCTCGGCGCGGTCAAGGAGCAAAACGGCGCCGCCATGTCGTTCGGCCGCAACAGCGCTTTTCTCGACACCTACCTCGAGCGTGACCTGGCGACGGGAATCCTGACCGAAAGCCAGGCGCAGGAACTCATCGATGACCTTGTGATCAAGCTGCGCATCGTGCGTTTTCTGCGCACCCCCGAATACGACCAGCTGTTTTCCGGCGACCCGACCTGGGTCACCGAATCCCTCGGCGGGATCGGCCTCGACGGGCGCACCCTCGTGGTCAAGACCGCGTTCCGGTTTTTACAGACCCTGTACGACCTGGGCCCGGCTCCCGAGCCAAACCTCACGGTGCTCTGGAGCGACACCCTGCCGGACGGTTTCAAACGTTTCTGCGCGCAGGTCTCCATCGACACCTCGGCCATTCAGTACGAGTCCGACGACCTCATTCGCGAGGCCTGGGGCGACGACGCCGCAATCGCCTGCTGCGTCTCACCGATGGGCGTCGGCAAGCAGATGCAGTTCTTCGGCGCCCGGGTCAACGTCGTCAAGGCGCTGCTCTATGCCATCAACGGCGGCCGCGACGAATTGATCGGCGAGCAGATCGCCCCGGTCACCGCCGCACTGGCCGGCGAGGTGCTCGACTACGACACCGTCTGGACCGCCTACCTCGCCAGCCTCGAGTGGCTTGCCGAAACCTACGTCGACGCGCTCAACTGCATTCACTACATGCACGACAAGTACGCCTACGAACGTCTCGAGATGGCCCTGCACGACGGCACGATTTTGCGCACGATGGCCTGCGGCATTGCCGGCCTCAGCGTCGCCGCCGACTCCCTGGCCGCGATCAAGTACGCCACCGTGCGTCCGGTTCGTGACGACACTGACCTTGTTGTCGACTACTCGATCGACGGCGACTACCCGTCATTCGGCAACGACGACGACCGGGTCGACGCGATCGCGGTCACGATCGTCGAAACGTTCATGGCCATGATTCGCCGGCACCCCACCTACCGGAATGCGGTGCATACCCAGTCGGTGCTCACGATCACATCGAACGTGGTCTACGGCAAGAAGACCGGCAATACGCCCGACGGTCGTCGCGCCGGCGCGCCATTCGCGCCCGGAGCCAACCCGATGAACGGCCGTGACAACCACGGCATGCTCGCCTCGGCGCTGAGCGTGGCGAAACTGCCCTACTCCGCGGCCCGAGACGGCATCTCTCTGACCAACACGGTCGTGCCGACCGGGCTGGGCCATACCCCGGCCGAGCAGGTCACCAACCTGGTCGGCCTGATCGACGCGTACACGCTCGCGAGCGGCTACCACCTCAATATCAACGTGCTGAACCGGGAAACCCTCGAAGACGCCATGGAACACCCGGAGAACTACCCGCAGCTGACCATCCGGGTGTCCGGCTACGCGGTGAACTTCGTGCGCCTCACTCGGGAGCAGCAGCTCGATGTCATCAGCCGAACTTTTCATACGAGCGTGTGAAATGATGGGCGTCTGATGGTCGCGGTGCAGCTGGGCCGGCCCGAATTTCACCACGAGCAGGTGGAAGGACATCGCTCCGGTACCGCGGCGAGTGTGCACTCCTGGGAACTGGTGACGGCCGTCGACGGACCCGGCACCCGGCTGACCTATTTTCTCTCTGGCTGTCTACTGCGTTGCCAGTACTGCCACAACCCGGACACGTGGAAGATGCGCGACGGCGCACTGACGCCGCTTGACGACGTGCTGGAACGCATCCGTCGCTACCGGGGTGTGTTCGCGGCGACGGGCGGCGGAGTGACGCTCTCCGGCGGGGAACCGCTGATGCAACCCGCGTTCGTGGCGCGCGTGTTCGCTGAATGCCGTCAACTCGGCGTGCACACCGCGCTCGACACCTCGGGATACCTTGGCACGAGCGCCTCCGACGATCTGCTCGATCACACCGACCTGGTGCTGCTCGACGTGAAGTCGGGCCTACCCGACACCTACCGCGCGGTGACCGGGCGCGACGTGGCCCCGACCATCGCGTTCGGCGATCGGTTGTGCGAGCGCGGAACAAATGTGTGGGTGCGGTTCGTGCTCGTTCCCGGGCTGACCGACGCGGTCGACAACGTCGACGCGGCCGCCGAGATCGTGGCCCGCTGGCCCAACGTCTCTCGGGTCGAGGTGCTGCCGTTTCACCAGATGGGGGAGGACAAATGGAACCGCCTCGCCATTCCCTACCCGCTCCACGGGGTACCACCGCCCGATGCCGCCCTACTCGAGCGGGTGCGCGACCAGTTTCGCGTCCGCGGCCTCACGACGTTCTAAGAACGACGACGTTCTAACCGCAACTAGTACCGCCCGAGCAGCTCGGTCTTCTTGGCGCGGAATTCGGCATCCGTCACCACACCGGCATCGCGAAGCTGGCCCAGCTGGCACAGCTGGGCCAGGTGCAGGGCGATTCCCGTTGATGTGGCAGGCGCGGCGTGGCCTTCGAGTTCACGGCGCGGGACTGGACCCGGCAGCGCTGCGGCAGCGAGCGCCGCGACCGGCTCCCTGCGCAGCGGCGCCACGGGGACGGCCGCCGGGGGTGTTGCGTGCCCGGCCTGCGACATGCGGTCGATCCAGGCCAGAGCGATCGCCGAGAGAATGAACACCATGTGGATGATGACCTGCCAGAGCACGCCGTCCCAGGCGTAGACATTGCCGGTGATGGTCTCGGTCGGGTTCGAGTCGACCGGGGTGCCGCGGGCGGCCAGATCGCCGACCTCGATGAAGGTCTTGAGCAGGTGAATCGAGGAGATCCCCACGATGGCCATGGCGAGCTTGACCTTGAGAACGTTGGCGTTGACGTGGGACAGCCATTCCGGCTGGTCGGGGTGACCCTCTAAACGAATGCGCGAGACAAACGTCTCGTAGCCGCCGATAATGACCATGATCAGAAGGTTTGCAATCATCACGACGTCGATCACCGGTCGATCTTAGATTGGGGCTGAGTGGGAACCTCCTGTGAGCGAGTGCGCTCAGCTGGTCTTCAGCGCCCGCTCGAGCAGGCGGGAATCGACAATCGCAGCCTCCATGCCGAGCAGCTCGGCGAAATGAGCCGAGGGCTCGAGCCCAAGTTCACGGCCCAGGTGGGCGCGAAAATTGCGATAAACCTGCACCGCTGAGGCATAGTTGTTTTCGGCGAGGTGGCAGCGCACGAGCAGGTGCTGGGTGCTTTCGCGCAGGGGATCAATGACTGCCCCAGCACGCGCCGCACCCAGAGCGCGGCTGAAACTGCCGGCGGCCAAATAGGAGCGAGACAGGGCATCCAGGACATCCACGCGCTGGTTGAGCAGATGGTCCTGCTGCTCGATCACCCATTCCTCGTACCAGCCCGGAAGGAGGTTGGCCTCCTGCAGCAGATCGATGGATTCCGGCGGTACCGTTCGGCCGCCGGTCAGGGTGATTTCGGTGATCAGGTCCCTCACCTCGTGCAGGTCAACGCGCACCGCCGCGTCGAGCTGCAGCGGATCTGTCGCGCTCAACAGTCGCGGCAGTTCATGCGAGATGCGAAAGACGCTCGCCCGCAGGTTTCCAGCCGATTGCCGCTCGGGGCTATCGGGCCAGAGTAGTGCGGCGAGCACGTGCCGGGGCTGGGTGTGCAGCAGGGCGAGTGCCGCGAGCAGTCGCTGCTGCCGTGCGCCGACCTCGACCGGGACGCCGTCGTAACGCAACTGCCAATAGCCCAGTACGCGCAGATTCCAACCCGTTGGCGCCGAAAATCCCATGAGTGCTCGATCCGCAAAAACTTTCAATGAGCACGGCCGCACTGCAACGACCATGCAGTGTTGCTACCGCCCAGAATGGCCAGCACCGGCACGGTTGTCAATGCCGCTACCCCAAAACGGATGCTTCGGCGCACGCGGCCCCGCCGCCCGAGTAACTCGCCGGTAACGCCGACGCCGCTATCCTCAAGTCGCTACCCGCGACGCGCTCCTTGTGCGCGCTACCCGCAACCGCTGCGGGGTGTTCCGCAGCACCTGCAGCATGTGCTTCTGCCGGCTCTTCATGATCGGACAACAATGACTCAATTTGCACTCTGTGTGGGCATCAACCGGTTCGAGAACCTGCCGATGGCCAGCTGGTTGAATGGCTGCGTGCACGATGCCGGCGACGTCAGTGCCTTTCTCGGGAAGGCTTTTGGCTTTGCCGACACGAGCATCACGGTCTTGACCGATCAGGCGGCCACCAAGGATGCCGTGTTCGGGGCGATGACCGAGGCACTTGATCGGGCGAATACCCCGGGGGAGCATCTCGACCACATCGTCTTCACTATGTCGAGCCATGGCACCCAGCTACCCGATACCAGCGGCGACGAAGTCGACCAGGTCGACGAGGCCTTCGCGACCTACGACCTGCGCCAGAAGGGTGCCGCATGGGACCCAGACACCCTGATCGTTGACGACGAGTTGCACGATCTGTTCGTCCGACTTCCGAAGGGAGTGCTGCTCGACGTGATTCTCGACACCTGCCACAGTGGCAGCGGGCTGCGCGCCATGGACCTGCTGCCCACCGTTGAGCATCGGCGGCCACGGTTCGTGCCGCCGCCGACGCCGCTCGGCCGGGACGGTGCCGAGGCGGAGGGAGCCGATACCCGAACGCTGCGTGATTTGGTTCGCTCTTCAAAGGCCGCGGCGAAACCGGTGTTGTTCGCCGCCTGCCGGGCAGATCAGACGGCCGCCGACGCCAACTTTGATGGCCGGTACAACGGTGCGTTTACGCACTTTTTGCTCGATACCCTGCAGTCCGGGGCCGTTTCGAGCCGGGCGGAGGTCATCAAGCAGGTCAACGCGAAACTGCGCGCGCGCAAGTTCGCCCAGCGGGCGCAGCTGGAGGCATCCGCTCCCGGCAAATCGACGGCGTGGGGCACGGCGTTTTGACTTTCAGGGTTGAGGTCATCAGGTTTGAGGTATTCAGGTTTGAGGTATTCAGGGATGAAAGGTCGGTCGACGAGTTGCTGAGACCTCCGGGGCCGGGGCGGTTATCCGGGACGCGCCGGGCTGCGGCGGTTCTCGCGGCTGTTGTGGCTCAGCTGGGTGCGGCGGGGTGACCGGGACCGCAGTATCCGCTGGGCGAGTCGCCAGCTCCTGGGCGGCGAGCTTGGCGCGCTGGCGTTCCGGGTCGAGGATCGGCTTCAGGGCGGCGAAACTGAGGCGTCCGCCCTCGTCGAACCGCAGCTGCCCGCCGCCGCGAATCAACACTGGCGCCCGGGTGGCGAGCCCGAAGCTGCGCGCCTGGGCCGCGCTCAGGCGAAATTCCTGCGTGAAAGTCGCGCCGATCTCCGACACAACGAATCCATCGGGACCGACGCGCAGGGTGGGGCGCACCCGTTCCACCGTAATCGGCCGGGTCGGGTCGATCTTGGCCGCCTCGAGCAATACCGGGTTCTCCCAGAGAAACCGCACGATCTCCTCCGGATCGGAGGCCAGGGCGGCCAGCCGAACCGGATACCGCAGCCCCACAAAGGTCAAGACACCCGAGAGGTCGGTGGGCGTGGGCAGCACGATTCCGGCCTCGGCGAAGGCCGCCACTACGGCGCCACGATAGTCGAGGTCGTCGTCGGGTACGACAGCCGCGTCGGCGGCGAGAATGCCGCGCAGCAGGTCCTCAAAGGTCACATCGACCGGTGCCATATAGCCGAGGCTGCGAATGAGCATGCTCAAGACCTGACGGCCAACGGATGCCCCGGCGCGCGCCACCTGATACAGGCTCGAGCGGCCACCGGGCGCGTCGAGGCGCTTGAGCCACAGCCGGGCGACCACGCGCAGCAGCACCTGCACGATCGCCCCGCCGCGCAGGTGCGGGTCAGGAAGGGTTCGCCAGTGGGCTGCCAAATTCCAGGCGAGGGATGGCCGGGCCGTGCCGCGGTGGAACAGCCCATCACCCAGACGAAACAGTTTGCTGCGCAGCAGATCCTCGTCGAGGGCATCGAGGTCGAGGTCGAGGTCGTCGCCGCTGGTCTGGGTCAGTAATTGCTCGACCAGGGTTTGCGTGGAAAACACCGACAGTAGGGCCACGAGGTCGGCAATGGCTTCGTGCAGGGCGAGTTGGTCGATTTCGGCATGGGAATCGGCCCATTTCGGTCGGTAGCCGTCGACGATCGCGTGGGTGACCTCGTGCGCGACGAGGTCACGAAACAGGGCGAGCGGGACCGCCTTGGTCGTGCGACCATCGCGTTTGTGACCAAACCGAATCAGGCCGTCGTCGCGGTAGTAGCCAGACTCACGGTAGGAGACCCGGTCATAGGCACTGATGGTCAGTCGCCCGCCATTGACCCAGCCCATGCGCCGGCCCAGAGTCGATTCGAACAGCGCGAGAGTGGATGCCGCCACCGCATACACCTGCTGTGCCAGAAACCGGCTGTCCTGCAGCAGGGCAGTGAGATTGTCGGGAGGTTGCTCATCGACGACCATCCAGGGCGGGATCGGGGAGCCGAGGTCGAGGCTGAACGGTTTCTCGCCGGGCCGACGCACGATGACGTCGAACCGGGCACTGCGTGGTCCCGGTCCGATGCGCTCCACCGGAATGCGCAGGGTCGTCGTGAGCAGTGCATCCGGGCCGTCTGCTGGCGAGTGAATCCTCGTGAATGGTCCCTCGGCCAGCACGGTCAGGCTGACCTGCTGGCCGTTGTGTCCCGGATTGCTCGATCCGGGATCGGTACCTGTCGTCATGGTGACCCCCACAGCATCCGTTTGTGCCTGCAATATGCAACCGAACGCGGGGTCTGTCAAGGCCTGCGCCGTAGTAACCGCGCGGCACCGCCGCAGTAACGCCGCGGCACCGCCGCAGTAACGCCGCAGTAATGCCGCAGTAACGCGTGAGCGCCATAATCACAGGGCCGGTCCCTGCGGCATCGCACCTGTTTCAGCAAGATCTGACCGTGAGAGGAACGGCGCCATGCCCGAATCGACGACCCCCGCGAAACCGACCACCGCCACGAAACGGGAGCCGCCGTTGCCGCAGAGCGAACTCGACAAGCTGCGGCCGCACGTGGTCAACCTGAGCGGCGGCAAATTTTCGTCGAACGGTGCGTTCACGACCACGAAGAAAGATGTCGACACCATATTCGCCACGCACTTGCCGGCCTTTGTGGCCGAGCATGACGGCGGTGTTGTGCCGGTGGTCTTTTACGCCCACGGCGGGCTCGTCGATGAGCAATCCGGGCTGCGCATTGCCGCGACCCAGGTGGACTGGTGGAAGTCCAACGGCGTGTACCCCATCCACTTCGTCTGGGAGACGGGCCTCGCCGGGGCCATCACGAGCGCGGTCGGCGACTGGGCGCAGGGCCGCCGCGGCTGGCTCGACGACTCGAAGGACCGGGTGCTCGAACTGGCCGCCCGATTCGGTCAGGGCCAGGCGATTTGGGGGCAGATGAAGCGTTCGGCTGAGGCCGCGTCGGCCGGCGACGGCGGTGCCCGCTACGTGGCCGAGACCCTCGGCGCCTATTGCACGGCCCACGCCGACACGATCAGCGTGCACGCTGTCGGGCACAGCGCCGGGTCGATCTTTCACTCCTTCTTCATTCCCGCCGCGATGAAGGCCGGAGTGCCGGCCTTCGAGACGCTCAGCCTGCTCGCGCCCGCCGTGCGCACCGATGTCTTCGAGAAGCAGATCGTTCCCTTGTGTGGCCACGACGTGAAGTCGCTCGCCATATTCACCATGACCGAAAAGCTCGAACGCGACGATACCTGCCTCGGCGCCTACGGAAAATCCCTGCTCTATCTCGTGCGGGCCTCATTCGAACCCGAAGAGTTTTCGCCGATTCTCGGCCTCGAGGAGTGTTTGCGCGCCGACCCAGTGCTCGCCCGTCTGTTTGGTCTGTCCGGCGCGAGCGGGTCGCCCGGGGTCGGTGGGGCAGCCCACATCGTGTGGTCGAAAACGGCGACCGGCCCATTGACGACCCGCAGCACGTCGACCAGTCACGGCGGATTCGATAACGACATTCCCACGATGGACAGCGTCGCCCGACGGGTCACCGGCAACTCGCGCATCCAATCGTTCCCGGTTACCCGTGACCTGGGTGACGAGCTCTGGCCGGTGCCCGGCCCGGCAGCACCCCGACCGGTGGGCACTAAGCACGCACTGTGTGTGGGCATCAACGCCTATCCGGGCGGCGATGCGCTCTATGGCTGCGTAGCGGATGCCGAGGCGTGGGCCACGCAGTTCACCGCCGCTGGGTTCCGGGTGCGCACGCTGCTCGACGCGGAGGCGACCCGGCAGAACATTCTGCTCGGGCTGCTCGACCTGGTCTCCAGCAGTGTCGCCGGCGATGTGCTGGTCTTTCAATACGCTGGCCACGGCAGCTACGTGGACGACCTCGACGGCGACGAGGCCGAGGCCGGCAATGACGAGAAGAAGTATGACGAAGCGCTCTGCCCGATTGATTTTCGCGACGGTAACCTGATCATCGACGATGACCTGGGGGAGATCTTCGACCAGTTGCCCGACGGCGTCAGCCTCACGGCCTTCTTCGACTCCTGCCATTCCGGGGATGGCCAACGCCGGTTGCAACTGCAGCCGGCCGACGTCGCCGACCTGAGTGCGGCATCCGCTCCCCATGGGCGTCGGGCGCGGTTCATCATTCCCGACGAGGCGACGAGCAAGAACTATCGGGCCAAACGCGGCACGCCCGCCCGGGCCGGAAAGCGGGCGTTGGCGCGGGAGGTACTGTTCAGCGCGTGCAAACCCACCGAGGTCGCTTACGAGACCGGCGGCCACGGCGACTTCACCGTGGCAGCGAGCCTGCTCGTGGTGCCGAGCGCGAATCGGCTGACCAACGCGGAGTTCCTGGCGAAGGTGCGGGAAGCATTTTCGAGCCAGCCGCGACAGAACCCCGACTTCAATGGTCCGCGCGCTGCGAAATCGCGCATTTTTCTGGAGCCGCTGGTGGCTGGCACACCTGCACCGCAACTGATGGAATTGCCGCCGGGCAACGCGGCCAGCACCATTCCCGACGCGATCACGGCACTGCTCGGTGCGGCTGTTGGCGCCGGCCCGGGTGACGGCCCGGGTGACGGCGGTGGCGGCGTCGGTGGTGGTGGCGGGAACGACTCGTATGCAGCACCCGTCGGCGCCGCCGGTCTCGCTGGCTCGGCGGGTACGGCTGGCTCTCGCGAAGCAGATGCCGCCGCGCGCGCCCTCGCGGCCGCCGCGTTCCTGCGTGCTGCCGCCGATTTCATCGACGGGTAGTTGATTGACGGGTATTTCATCAACGGTTCGCCGAGTCGGCATCACTTGCTCCAGTTGGGTTTTTCTGTGGGGGTGGCGGCGCGGTTTTGGCCGGCGGGACGCCAGGTCTGGGTTGGGTCGAAGATGAGAGGTCCGCGCACCCAGGGGCGGCCGTTGACCATATTGATTTTCCAGCCGGAGGTGTCGATGCTGGTGTGGGCGGCGTTGCAGAGTAGTACGCCGTTGTCGATGTTGGTAAGGCCGCCGTTGCGCCAGGGTATGACGTGGTGGGCTTGGGTGAGGTGGGGTGGCACGGTGCAGCCGGGGATGACGCAGCCGCCGTCGCGGGCGGCGAGGGCGCGGCGCTGACTGGCGGTGAAGAACCGGTTGCTGGTGCCGAGGTTCAATATTTGGCCCTGGTGGCCGAACAAGACGGGTTGGTAGCCGCCGGCGCAGATGAGTTTGTCGACTTGTTTGGTGGTGAGGGGGCCGTCGACGCCGTCGATCCAGCCGGCACCGCGTCCGGCGAGGAGGTCGTCGATGTGGATGTGTACGAGTACGGTCGGTGCGGCGCCGCCCATGGTGGGGGTGTCTGATTGTCGGGCGGCGGCTTCGAAGACGGCGCGGAGGATGCCGGCTCGTTTTTCGCGGATGGAGCGGCTGTCGCCGAGTTCTTGCGGGCAGGGGCTGAGCGCGTTGGGCTGGTCGGCGCCGAGCGCTTCGCCGGCCTCGCCCTCCGCCGGCTGCCCGGTGAAGCCTTCGTTATGACCGTTCGGCTCGCTCGCCTCGCACTCCGCTGACTTTTCGTAGAAGCCTTCCGCCCCGTCGTTCTGTTGGTTTTCGCCGTTCGGTTCGGCTCGCCCAGCCCACTCGGCCTGCTCGATGCGTGCGACCGCGGTATCAGGCTCGGCACCATCGAGCGCCTCCTCGAGCGCCTCGTTGAGCTCTGCCTGCTCGACCAGATCGGGGCCAGCACCTGTTCCAAGTGGGTCGGTCGTACGGCTGCTGCTGCACCTGTCTGTGTCTGTGTCTGTGTCTGTGTCTGTGTCCGTGTCTGTCTGGGCGGGTTCGGTGTCGCGGAAGGCGACCGTTGCGCGGGGAATGACTCGGGGAATTGCGCGGGGTGCGGAACTGTGTGTGGCACGGGGTGCGGCTCCGGGCACGGGGTGGGCTGCGGCGGCGGAGAGGTAGGCGTCGAAGACGGTGCCGATGATGGCCCGGTCGAGGGTGGTCAGCCAGCCCGATATGCTGTGGCCGCCGTTGTGCAGGGTACCGAAGTCGAACCAGCTACGTCGTTCGGGTGTGGCCTCGCCGGGGGCGGAGCCGTCGGGCGCGAGGCGTGCCTGCCATTGGATGCCCTGTTGCCGCAGTAGCTCGGGGGCGAATGCGATCCCCGCGCCGGGCAATCCCTCGGTTGCAGGAGTGATCGCACCGGATCCGCTGGCCACGAGGGAGCGTTCGACCCGGTCGAGGTCATCGACCAACACGGAGGAGCGCAGGCCGTCGAGTACGGAGACGATGATGCGGGCCTGATCGACTCCGAGGTCGCCGCCCTGCAAGGCTTCGCCGAGGATGGGATAGGTGGGGGTGAGGGGCCGGCCGAGGAGCATTCGCTCGCCAAGATTTTTGCCGAGCGCGGCGCGCTGCCGTACCTCGCTGCGCGAGAGTCGGGCGAGGGTGGCGACCAGCTCGACGCCACTGCGGCAGCCCAGCCGCCGCGCCATCGACACTGCACCCGCCGCTGTGGCCGTTGCCTTCTCGCCCGACTCGGCACTCGTCGGCTCGGCACTCGTCGGCTCGGCACTCTTGGGCGCGGTCGCATCGAGGTATTCGGAGCGGCGCAGCACGTCGGTTGTGGAGAGGACCCGGGCACCGTCCAGGACCCGGCCAACACTCTCGATGGCGAGCAGCATGTTCAGGGATTCGTCGTCGCCGAGCGACCCGAACGACATTCCACCCAACGCCGCCAGCAATAAGTCTCTGGCCTGCTCTACCGCCGCAATGACGGGGTTCGAGCTGGTGTTACCGGTGTTGCTGTCATCGGGATTCTCCATGAACATGGGCGCCATTGCCTCCTTCACACCGAGTCTACCCTAAATAGAACATAAAAACGATAGAATCTCAGGTAAATTTCCAGCGTACATTTGACATTTTTCCTGGTAAGTCCCATGTTTTTTGCTCGCAGTTTGTGCTTTTTCGCTCGTTTCGGGTTATTTTTCGAAAAGTACCTGCGGCACAGAGCTATCAAGCGTCGCATTAATAAACGAATTAAGTTCATCAAATCAGGAAGAATCATGTGGGCACGGCCCTGTTCCCGATCCACTTGGATCGCTCAGCCGTGCGGGCCCCTGGTATGAAACTGGGCCCATGATTTATCGTGGGCCCAGTTTCCGGACCCGGGCCCGGTCACTGGGGGAGGACGCGAACGCATTGAGTGTCGACATCTTTCGCATCCTGCGCTGTCGCCTGCGAGACTGGGCGCACAACTCTGCGCCGCGGTCGCCTGGCCGGATCGCCGAAACGACGTTCGCGCCTCGCCCCTCGGAAGGACCCCATGCTCGATTTTCTGTTCAGCCCGATCCCCGGGATCATTTTCACGATCGTTGTGGTGCTGCTCGTCGCTTTGATCTATGCCAAGACGATCTATAAGAATGCCGGGCCCGATGAGGCCCTCATCATCACCGGTAAAAAGAGCCGCAAAACCATCGTCGATGGGGCCACGCTCGAGGAATCCGGTCAGCGGGTCGTGCATGGGCAGGGCGTGTTCATCACCCCGTTCTTTCAGAAGGCGTTCAAGATCAGCCTGCGCAGCCGGGCGATCGAGATCACCGCTGTCGCGCAGGACAAGAACGGCATCACGCTTACCGTTGAGGCTGTCGCCATCGTCAAGGTCGGAGACGACCCCGCCGCGATTCGCGCCGCGGCCCAGCGTTTTCTCGGGCAGGACAAGAACATCGATGGCTTCGCACAAGAGGTACTGAGCGGTTCGCTGCGTTCCTCGATCGGCGCGACCGACGTCATGACCGTCATTCAGAAGCGCGACGAGCTCGGCAGTTCGGTGCTCGCCACCGCGCGCGAGTCGCTCGCCAACCAGGGCCTCGACGTTGACTCCTTCGAGATCAAGGGCATCACCGATGAGAACGACTACATCCGTGACATCGGTCGTGCCGAGCAGGCCAAGGTGCGTCGTCAGGCCGAGGTCGCCGAGCACCTCGCCAACCGCGAGTCGCAGGAAGCCGCGATTCTCGCCGAGCAGGCCATCGCCGAGGCGCAGAACACGCTTGCCCTGCGCCGGGCTGCCCTGCAGCTCGACACCGACAAGGCCGCCGCCGAGGCCGCCGCGTCGAGGCCCCTCGCCGAAGCGAAGGCGCAGCAGGCCATCGTGCAGGAGCAGGAACTCACTGCCCAGCGCCGCGCCAGCCTGCGTAAGGCCGAATTGGAGTCCGAGGTGAACGCCATCGCCGACGCGGACGCCTACCGCATTCGGGTGACCGCGATCGCCGCTGCTGAGGCATCCGTCGCCAGGGCCACCGCCGACCGCGACAGCCGTGTTGCCAACGCCGAGGCCACCCGCGCCGAGGGTCAGGCCGAGGCCGACGCCATTCTCGCCCGCGGTACCGCCGAAGCCACAGCCACCCGGCTCTCCGCTGAGGCCGTCGCCCAGCAGTCCGAGGCGCTCATTCAGCTGCGCCTGGTCGAAATGCTTCCGCAGATCGCGCGCGAGCTCGCCGCGCCCATGAGCAACATCGACCAGCTCACCGTCATTTCAACGGATGGCGCCAGCCAGCTCTCCAAAAACGTCGCGTCGGGCTTCAGCGAGGTCGACGCCGTGCTCGGATCCACCATGGGCATTGGCATCAAGGACCTGCTCGGCGGGCTGCTGGGCGGCGCCGCCGGAGCCGCCGGAGCCGCCGGAGCCGCCGGAGCCGCCGGAGCCGCCGGAGCCGCCCAGCGGAACCCCGCGCTCCCGCACGCGGGCGCATCCGCTTCGGCCGCAGGTGCAGCCTCGACAAGTTCAACCACGACCGGCGCTGGCTCGTCGGGCCCTGCGTAGTCGGGCGCTGCGTAGTCGGCTTACGATGCGACGCCGACCTCGGTGTCGGTCGCACCGTCAGTAGTTGTGCCATCAGCGGTGCCGTCAGCCCCGCCGTCAGCCCTGCCATCGGTAGCGTCGGCGACGTTTTCGGTGGCGACGTTTTCGGTGGCGACCGCCATTGCCCGTGCTGCCGCCGCGCGTCTGCCGAAGAAGGCAGCGGACCGCCTCCTCCCGTAAGCGAACGTGTGACCCTGCGGCCGGGTCAGCAGCCGGGGCCGCGGGGGTTGGCGAGGCAGTCTTCGGCAACGAGCACGGTGGACTCTTTCGCTGCGACGACCGTGAACGGGGTTGAGGGTACGGTCACGATTCCTTCGACCGGTCGCCAGCCCTGGTCGCCGAAGCTGTAATCGGCTCGGTAATCGACGGTGAGCACGACGGTGAAGGTACCTGTCGCCGTGTAGACGTGGCTCGTGGCGGTGGCGGAGAATTCGGCCAGGCCGAGGTCCTCCCAGCTGGCCCCGCCGGTTGCGCTCGATGCGGCGCTGCCGTCGCCGTAATTCCAGCGGTATCCGATCGGGGTGAACATGACCTGGGCGGGTTCGCCGAGCAGTAGCCCTTCGCCTATTTGAGCGGATGCTCCGGCCCAGAAATTCGCGGCCAGGCCGACGATGGCCCAGCCGTTGGGCTCCATTCCGCCGGGGGCGGCGGGTGCGGGAAAGTTTTTCAGGTCGGTGACCCTGACGATGGTTTCGGCGGAGCACACCGTGCAGGGCGTGGTGTGCGCGGAGATGGTCGGCGGCCACTCGGGGTGGCGTGAGATTACGGGGAAGTCGCCGGTGCCGCAGAGCGTCCACTCCTGCTCCGAGGTCAGACTGCCATTGGGGTGGGCGCAGATCTCTGCCAATGACGCGCCCGTTCCAGCCCGGCCGCCAGCCCTACCGGACTCGCCCGATCCGCCACCAGAGCTCCTGTTATAACCGGCCGATAGGTCGACGCCCGGGCCAATAACATCAGCCCGTGGTGGGCAAACGAAAAGTGCACCTTCCAATCCGACACACGATTCTGCTTCGATGCCAGCAGTGGCGCTTTGCGTTGGAAAAGGTAGGGCCGCTAAGAGCGCCACGATCAGCAGAAGTTCGAACCGGACCATGAGTCTGATTTCTCTACGAGGAGTCGGTCGGAGGTGGAACCGCGGATCAAGGACACTTGAAGTGGGTAGCGATCAGGGCGGCCGGGCGGCACGACTGTCAGACCGGTTCCGTCAACCACATCTGTGTCGGAGACATCCAGACAGACGTAGGCGACAACGGCACCCGATTCCAAGTCTGCGCTTTGGATAGTAAGTGAGTCGAATGCGAGGTCGCCCACGAGGTGGAGCCCACCTGTCGACAACGTTTCGTAGACTCCGAGTTCCGATTCTCGAACTTTCCCTACTGCAAAATCTGAAATTCGCTGCGGGTCGACGCCCCCTTCATGGGCGATTTTGTTCGACATAGACTGGTATGCCCCGAATGCCGCCGTGGCGGCAGCCAGGGCCTCGTCGTTCGACGCGAAGACCGGGGGAGCCTGGGTGGGCGCGATGCTCGCCCTCGCGACTGGCGCCGACGTGGTGCTCGGGGCGGGGGTGGCCATGCATCCGCTGAGGGTGCCGATCGCGATGGACAGTCCGAGAGCGCTGAGCACAACGGTGTGCACGGGGCGGCGACGCGACAGGTTTCGCATGGGGTCACAGTAGACCGGATTGCTCCAATCCTGTTTAAGTTTTCCACAGGCTGGCGTCGAGGCTCAAATCACGGTAGGAACCCGCCCTATCGCAGCGTGCCAACGAGGATTGCCTCGATCATATGGGCCTGTACCGTGCTCGTGAAGTAGTCCGGGTCGAGGAGGCCCTCGAGTGCCATGATGTTGGTCGCCGACATGATGAGGGGGGCGAGTACGTCCACGCGATGGGCGACCGGGTCGATGCCGAATTGGTCGGCGCGTTCCAGGAACACCGCACCGAGAGCGAGCCGCACGCTCTGCCGGCTCTCCCGATAGAGATCAGCGGCCTGGGGGTTGCGGGCGGCGTGCACGGCCAACTCCATGAGCAGCAGATGCCAGGGGCCGTCGTCGATCAGGGTCTCGGCCAGGCGGCGGGCGATGCGGGCGAGTGCGGCGTCGTCGAGTCGCACTTCGTCGCCGAGAATGGTCGCGAGCCGCCCGCTGAGCAGGGTTGCCAGTCGCTCATTCAGAATGGACCCGAATAGGTCTTGCTTCGACCCGAAGTTGGAGTACACCGCGCCCTTGGTGTACCCGGCCCGGGTTGCCACGTCGTCGAGTTTGGTACCGAGGTAGCCCGATTCGAAGAACTGGTCGGTCGCCGCCCGGAGAATGTCAGCTCGCACGTCGGTGCGCAGGGGACGCTTACGGGGGGTGGGCAGCGTGGTGTTGGGCTTCTCAACCATGAGTGCCTCCGATTGCAGTTGACAAGTGAATACTTTGGGTATTGGATACTCTCGGTACTGAAAATACTACGGCGGCATCGTGCCCCGCACAACCCAGCGTTGGATGGAAATCTGCATGACCCTCGACTCCGCCTTGGTCCCCACTGTCAACTCGACGCAAGACTCCAGCGACCCCGCCATCCAGACACGCAACTTCAGTATCCGCAATGGTCGCCAAACCGTGATTGGTGCCCTGTCCCTCGATATTCCGGTTGGTGCGCTCTTCGTCGTATCGGGTCGGTTCGCCTCGGGCAAGACGGCGCTCCTCCTCGCGCTGGCCGGGCGCCTGCGTGGCTTCTCCGGAACGGCGACCGTGTTCGGGCATTCGCTTCGCAGTGGGGGCGGGCAGGTGCGGCACGTGTCGGCTCTCGCCGAAACACCGATCGTGAACCGTCTGGACGACGACCTCACCGTCGAGCGCCAGATCGCGGCCGCCCTCGTGCTGCGCCAGCCGTGGTGGAAACCGCTGGTCAGCCACAAAGCGGTGGCACTTTGCCTCGTGCGGGTGAATGCGCTGCTTCGCGAGGTCGACGCTCGTGCCGGTGACCTGCTGGGTAAGCGCGCCGCCGGACTGCCGCGATTGATCGGCACCGATCGCATCGTCTGCCTGCAACCGCTCGATCGGGCGGTGCTCGGGGTGGTCGTGGCCCTGATTGGTCGGCCTCGCCTGCTGATCGTCGACGACGTAGACACCCTGCGCGACACGGATGACCGCACTCGCGCCTGGGCCGCTCTGCTCACCCTGCGTATAGCCGGCTGGCACGATCTCACGATCGCGGCGAGCGGGCAGGATCCGAAGGAGCTGTTCGAGATTCTCGAACGGATCGACGACGTGCAGCCGGCGCCGGCCCGCCCGGTCTGCCTGCTCGACCTGGATTCTGCCGAACGAACCCTCACCGCTCTCACCCGGAAGGCCTAGACCGTGGTCCAGAAATTTGCTCGACCCCGTTTGTTCTCGCTGCCCAGCATCGAGTTGTCCCGGTTTCGGTCGTCCCGATTGGCCATTCTGGCGCTCATCATGATTGCCGCCGTCCCCGCCATCTACGGCGGCGTCTACCTCTCGGCCAACTGGAACACGAGCGGCAATATCGGCAAACTCCACGCCGTCATCGTCAACAACGACGTGGCCCAGGTCGTGACCGGCACGGACGGCACCGCGCAGACCATCGACGCCGGCGCCGCACTCGTCGACTCTCTCGTGGGCAGCGACAGCGCCGGATTCACCTGGAGCAGCGCCACGGACGAAACGGATTCCCGCAGCTCGCTCGTCGACAACGAGAACTTCGCCGTGCTCGTCGTTCCCGCCGACTTCTCGAGCGCCCTGGCCTCGACGGCCACGAACCCGGACGCCGCCTCCGCGAGCGCCATCGCAGCATCCGTTTTCGCCCCAAAACAGGCTCGACTGCACGTCTACACCGACGACGCCTCGAATTTCATCGTCGGCCAGGTCACGAAATCGGTTACCGCCGCGATTCGCGCCGAGCTCACGACCTCCATCTCCGAGACCTACCTCGACAACGTGTACCTGGGCTTCACGAGCCTGCACGACAATCTCAAGCAGGCCGCCGACGGCGCGGTAACGCTGAGCGACGGCGCCAGCAGCGCGAGCGACGGGTCGGCAGAACTCGTCATCGGGCTCAGCACCCTCTCCACCGGCGCCGCCACTCTTGCGAGCGGGGTTTCCCAAGTGGATGCCGGCAGCCACACTCTCGCCACCGGCGCGAGCACGCTCGCCACCGGTTCGTCGAGTGTCGCGAGCGGTGCCGCCCGGGTCCAGGCCGGTTCCGCGAGTCTCGCGAGCGGTGCGGCCACCGTCGACGCGAGCGTGACCACCCTGCCGACGGCGACCGCCCAGCTCGCCGAGGGAACCCGCACCGTCTCCAGTACCCTCACGACGATCGCCGCCCTCATGGTGGCGCACCCCGACTGGACTGTGACGCAGCTGAACATGGCCCTCGCCACCGGCGGCGAATCGATCGCGGCCCTCGCGGATGGCGCCGCGAGAGTCGCGGCCGGAGCGAACACCCTCAACCAGAGCGCGACGCCGCTCGTCACCGGCATCGGCGCGCTCGCCGACGGTGCGGCCACCCTCGCCACGGGGGCGTCGAGCGTCTCGTCCGGAGCTCAATCCGTCTCGGCGGGTGCTGCGACGCTCGCGTCCGGCGCCGCCTCGCTCGCAACCGGGGCCGACAGCGCGGCCGCCGGTGCCACAACCCTGGCGTTCGGCGCCACGACGGCCAGCACCGGCGCGCGCACCCTCGCCGATGGTCTCGGCCAACTTGCCACCGGTGCCGAGACGCTGAGCACTTCCCTGCAGTCGGGCGTCACAAAGGTGCCGCGCTACACCGCTGCCCAGGCGAGCGACCTCGCCGCGGTCACCGCCGAACCCGTTGCGGCCGAGCACGTACGGGAGCACGCCGTCGGGTTCTACGGGGAGGGCATCGCGGCCTACTTCATTCCGCTCGCCCTCTGGGTCGGTGGAATCGGCATGTACTTTCTGTTCCGCCCGCTGTCACCGCAGGCTGTCGCATCCACTGCCCGGCCGGTGCGCGTGGCCCTGACCGGCCTCGCCCCCGGACTGCTGTTCGGCCTGTTGCAGGCCGGGCTGCTGCTCGCGGTGCTGCACTTTCTGGTGGGGCTCGAAGCGGCCAACTTTGCGGCCCTCGCGGCCTTCACGGTCATCGTCGCGCTCGTCTTCACCGCCATTCACCACAGCCTGATCGCCCTGCTCGGCGGTCGCGGTCGCCTGGTGGCCCTGCTGCTGCTCATTGTGCAGCTGGCCTCGGCCGGAGGCACCTACCCGGTTCAGACGTCGCCGGGCTTCTTCCAGTGGATCAGCCCGGCCCTGCCGATGACCTACGCGGTCGATGGCGTACGGCGGCTCGTCGCTGAGGGGTGGACGAGCGCCATCGTGGTTGACGTTCTTGCCCTGCTTGCCTTCGGAATCGGCGCGTTCACGGTCTCGGTTTTCGCCAGTCGCTCCATGAAAATCTGGTCGATCGCCAAGCTGCACCCATCCCTGAAGATCTGACGCCTATGAGTCGTGCTCCGTCAGTCGTGTCGAGTTGACCGGCCCGGGCCCGCAGCGCAACGATGTGGTGGCGGTTTCCGACCTCGTCGATGGCGTCGCCGGCTTGAGAAAGATGAATTCCTCTTCAATGCCGAACATTCACATTCATAACCTCCAGCCCTTAGCGGATAGTACTTAGAAACCGGTATCAAGCCGATACATTTTCGTTACGGTCAGCCGATTACATGAGCGCCCGCACATGACTAACATGACACTCATTACGAACCGATGTGCAGGCGTGGGCGCTGGCACTGATGGACTCAGTTGGGGGTAAACGTGGTGCAGGTAACCGAGGTTCCAACCGGCGCGGCCCAATCAGTGCGGCGCACCTTTCACGGCGCTCTCGGCGGGCTGCTCGGTTTTGTCACCATGAGCGCGGTGGCCGGCGTTCTCGTGACCGTGTCGGTGACCCCGGTTGTGGCGCTCTCGGGCATAGCCACCACCAACACGATCTCGGTGTTCGAGAATCTGCCGGGCTACGTCAATATCGAGCCTCTGTCGCAGAAGAGCGATATCTTCGCCACTCGCAGTGACGGAACCTTCGAATTGCTCGCCTCGTTCTACGATCAAAACCGCATCGAGGTGGGCTGGGATGCGATCAGCCCGTTCGCGAAGGATGCGGCGGTGTCGGGAGAAGATCCGCGGTTCTACGAGCACGGCGGGATCGATTTGCAGGGCACTCTGCGGGCCACGGCGACGACCGTGGCCGGCGGAAACACCCAGGGTGGGTCATCCATCACACAGCAATACGTGAAGAACGTGCTCGTGCAGAAGTGCGAGCTGCTCACCGACACGAGCGCGCACGACGCCTGCTACAACGCGGCGACCGAAACCACGCCCGACCGCAAACTCAAGGAAATGCGGCTCGCCATCGGGGTCGAGAAGAAGTACGGCAAGCGCGACATTTTGCAGCAATACTTCAATATCACGGGCTTCGGCGGCACCGTCTACGGTATCGAAGCCGCCGCCAACTATTACTTCAACACCACCGCCGCCAATCTCACCCTGCCGCAGGCGGCGAGCCTCGTCGCGATCGTGAACAACCCGGTCAAGTTTCAGCTCGACAGGCCCGCGAGCGAGACCAACGGGGCCGCCAACGGCTATGCCGCCAACAAGCAACGCCGCGACTACATTCTGCGCGAAATGCTGCGCTACAAAAAGATCACGCAGGCCGACTACGACGCCGCGGTGGCGGCACCGGTCGAACCCGTCATCACCGAACCGAGCACCGGCTGCCAGACCGCGATGGCCAACGCGTTCTTCTGCGACTATGTGACCAAGATTCTGCAGACCGATGCCACCTTCGGCGCCGACGCCGCCACCCGCATGCTCAACTTTCGTCGCGGCGGCTACGACGTGTACACGACCCTCGACCTCGACGTGCAGAACGCAGCCGTGACCACCATCAACCAGCAGGTTCCCAAGGTCTACGCCGGCGGCGACGTGGGCGCGGTCATCACGAGCGTGCAGGTCGGCACCGGTCGGGTGCTCGCCATGACGCAGAACAAGGACTACAGCCAAGACCCGACGGTGCAGGCAACCGGGGCCAACTACACCGGAATCAACTACGCCACCGACTATGCCGAGGGTGGGTCGAGCGGGTTTCAACCCGGATCGACCTACAAGGTCTTCACCCTGGCCGAGTGGCTCAAGGAAGGCCACTCGCTCAATGACCGCGTTGACTCCCGGCGCAAAGCCAACTGGGGCGCCTTTCAGGACAGCTGCCTCGGCCCCCAGAACTACGACAAGCAGAGCTGGAACCCGCGCAACGATGCCAACGAGTCCGGTGCCAACTACACCGCGCTGCAATCCACCGTCGGCTCGATCAACACCGGCTTCATCGGAATGGCCAAGCGGCTCGACCTCTGCGGTATTCGCAGAACGGCGGAAGCGTTCGGCGTGCACCGGGCCAACGGTAACCCGCTCTCGCAGACCGCGGCATCCGTGATCGGAACCAATGAGATCGCGCCGCTCACCATGGCGGTCGCCTTCGCTGGCATCGCGAACAAGGGGGTAACCTGCTCGCCGATCGCCATCGACCGCATCGTCGGCCCGAGCGGGGTGGAGATTCCGGTGCCGCCGTCAGTCTGCACGCAGTCGGTCGATTCGACGGTGGCTGCCGGTATGGCTTACGCCATGCGCCGGGTGATGACGAGCGGAACCGGTCGGCAGTCCAACGTGAATACGGTGCCGTCGGTGCCGATGATCGGCAAAACCGGAACCACGGATGGTGCCAAAGACACCTGGATGAGTGGCGCGAGCACCAAGGTGGCCACGGTGGTCGCTGTGGTGAGCCTGACCGGAGTGCTCAGTCAGCGGCGGCAGTTCTTTGGGAGGGACCAGATTGCGACGGCACGTCACCGCATGTGGCCGGTTGTGATGTCGGTCGTCAATGCCAAGTACGGCGGTGACGCCTTCGATGAACTTGCCCCCAAGTACATTCCGCCGCCGGTGGTCGTCGCCCCGCGGGTGACCCCGCCGGTCGCACCGCCGGTCGCACCGCCGGTGACTCCACCGGACGCACCGCCGGTGATTCCACCGGACGCACCGCCGGTGACTCCACCGGACGCTCCCGCGCCGCCCGACGCGGAGCCGGCACCGCCGGGCCAGTAGTGCCGGCTCACGCGCTCTGCGCCGCATTGAGGTGGTGCAGGGCGCCACCGGCGCGCGATGATGATCGCTGCACCGACGAATGCGCGGCGAGTTCGGCCGCGTAGGCGGCCGCGCTTTCTGCTTCCTCCGCGGCGGCGCGTTCAACGGCGTGCCGCTCCTTCACCTGGCGGGCCACATCGAACAGGTTCCACAGGTTCTCCCCGGTCACCGAAACGCCCCGGGCACCCGAGCGCCGGGTGCGACCGCGCACGAGCATGTAGTTGGTCTGAAACACCTGCCCGCCCACGCGCTCCTGCGCGTCGTGAAAGAACACGACGTTCGCGACCGGGCCGGTGCCGTCGTCGAGGCTGATGAACACCACCCGTCGGCCGCCGCGCATCGGCGGCGTGTTCGTGGCCCGTCGCACCCCGGCGAGCAGCACCTCGGTTCCACCGGGCAGGTTGCCGAGCTCGCTCGCCGGGGTCACCCCCAACTCCTTGAACAGGGCGTGAAAGCGCGTCATCTGGTGGGTCCCGACGGCGAGGTTCAGATCGAGTAATTCCAGATCGGTCTGGGTGCGGCCGCGTAGCTCGAGTGAGGTGATGGCGCCCGCGCGATCACCGGAATACCGCGGCACCGGAAGCTCCACCTCGAACGCGAGTTGGTCGGCGCGAATCACCACGGCCGTGCCGCGCAGCGACTGAATGTGCGCGAGCAGTTCGTGCCGCCGGGTGCGGTCGTAGCCGATGAACGTGTCGAGGGCGCCCACTCGGGCGAGCGCCTCGAAGGTGCGCCTTCGGGGGTGCACCCGGTCACGAAAGTCCTGCAGCGACCCAAACGGCTGGTGCCGGGCAATGCGCGCCCGCTCCGTCTCCGTGCTGCCAACCAGTTCGGGCAGCGCCAAACGGATGCCCTGGCTCCCGTCGGCGAGGTCTTCCACCCGATAATCCAGCGCGCTGGACTGCACGTCGAGGGGGAGTACCGGCACCCCGAGCACCCGGGCTTCGGCGACGATGAGGTCTTTCGGCCACATGCCCGGGTCGTGGGTGAGCAGTCCGGCCAGAAAGGCGGCCGGATGGTGGGTTTTCAGCCAGGCGGACTGGTAGGTGGGCAGCGCGAAGGCGGCGCCGTGCGCCTTGGCGAAGCCGAAGCTGCCAAAGCCCGCCAACACCGTCCAGATCTGGTCGATGACCTTCACGCTGAAGCCGCGGGCGAGCGCCCGTTCGCGCAGGTACTCCTCGATCTGGGGGAGTTGCTCTGGCTTACCCAGGTGCCGGCGAAAGACATCCGCTTTTCCGAGGCCGCAGCCGGTGAGTTCGTCGAACAGTCGCATGACCTGTTCGTGAAAAATGACGACGCCGTTGGTTTCGCGCAGGATCGGTTCGAACCGGGGGTGAATGTAGTCGGGGGCGACCTCGCCGTGCCGAGCCTGCAAATATTTGAGCGGCATGTTGTTTTTCATCGGGCCGGGTCGAAACAGTGAGATCTCGACCGTGAGGTCGTTGAAGACCTCCGGTTGCAGCTTGCCGACGAGCTCCATCTGGCCGGGTGATTCGATCTGAAAGATGCCCAGGGTGCGGGTGGAGCGAATGAGCTCGAACGTTTTCGGGTCATCGAGTGGCACCTGGTCGAGGTCGATGCTCTCGCCGGTGAGCCGGTGGTGCTCTTCAACGGCGTGGGCCATCGCCGACTGCATGCGCACGCCGAGAATGTCGAGTTTGATGAGTCCCATCGGGTCCATGTCGTGCTTGTCGTACTGCGACATCGGCAGGCCCATGCCGCTCACCTGCACCGGCGTGCGGTCGAGCAGGCTCGCGTCGGAGAGAATAACGCCGCAGGGGTGCACCGAGATGTGCCGGGGGAGCCGGTCGAGCCTGGCGGTGAGGTCGACCAGCAGATCGAGCTGCTGCGACTCGCGCACCTCGGTAGCGAGGGCCTCGAGTTCGGGCTTCTCCTCGAGGGCGCGACGAAAGTCGCGGGCGTTGAACCGCCACATCTGCTTGGCGATCACGTTGATCTGGGCGTCGGGCAGACCGAGGGCGAGGCCGGCGTCGCGCACGGCACCGCGGCCCCGGTAGGCGTTGGTCATCGACATGAGCGAGACCCGGTCGCTGCCGAAGGCACGAAAGACCTCGCGGTAGATGTCGTGCCGCCTGGCCGACTCCACGTCGATGTCGATATCGGGCAGCGTCTGGCGTTCGGGGGAGAGAAAGCGTTCCCAGAGCAGCCCGTTCGCGATGGGTTCGACCGAGGAGGTGCGCAGCGCATAGTTGAGCACCGAGCCGACCCCCGAACCGCGCGCCTGAATGCGAATTCCCATGCCGCGAATAATGTCGGCCACGCGGGACACCGTGAGAAAGTAGCTGGCAAAGCCGAGGTGTTCGACCGTTTTCATCTCGTGGGCGAGCTGGGCGTGGGCGGCTTCGACCGCGCGCGAGCCGCTCGCGGAGTACAGATCGGCGATGCCGCTGCGAGCGCGCCGCCACAGTTCGGTGACCGGGTCGCCGGTGACCCCAATGATGCGTGCCTCCGGCATGCGGGGGCGGCCCAGCCCAATATCGAGGATCGGGTCGAGAGCGCAGCGGTCGGCGAGTTGCTCGGTGTCACGCAGCAGCCGTTCGAGGGCACCCGCGTCGTGCAGGCCGGCGTCGACGACCATGCGGGCCACCTGGCGCATCGCTCCGGCCGGTTTGAGCCAGGCCTGGCCGTTGGTTTGGGGGGTCTCGATTTCGGCGAGCGGCAGCAGATAGCGTGCAGCGTCGGCGAGGTCGGCCGTGACGGCCTCTTCGGGGGTGCCGTACCGTACGGCATTGCTGAGCACTGCGGGCAGCCCGGCGTTTTCGGCGAGGGCGAGCATGCGCGTGGCCGGGGTCACACTGCCGACGGTGCCGCTTTCGGCGAGGTGACAGACGATTTCGAGTACGACGGCGTCGGCGGGCAGGGCGCGTTGCCAGTGGGTGAGCCGTGCCGCGGCATCCGTATTGTCACGCCTGCCGATCGCGAGACCGACGTCGGAGTCAGGGCCGAGCAGCACGGTGAGCGAGGAGAGCCCAGCCAGGTCGGCCAGCCGGGCGCGCGAAATGCTCGGCCCGGCGCTCGTGCTGTGGCCGGCAGCGGATGCCCTCGCCTCGCGCAGCAGACCGCTGCCACCGTCGTGGGCGGCACTGACCGCGCGGCAGAGCGCGGCGTAGCCGCGACCGGTTGTGTTGCCGTGGGCGAGCACGACCACCCGGCCGAGCGGACGATGCTCCTGGTCATGCACGGCAAGTTCGGCGCCGAGCCCGGGGCGGATGCCCGCGGCGGCGCAGGCGCGCACGTGCTTGACGGCGCCGTAGAGTCCGTCACGGTCGGTGACGGCCAGAAAGCTCGCGCCCTGCGCGGCCGCCTGCTCGGCCAGGGCTTCGGGGAGCGTCACCCCATAGTGGGTCGAGTAGGCGCTCGCGACGTGCAGGTGCGCGAAGTCCATCCCCGGTGCACTGGTCATCCCCAGTCCAGTGCTAACACCCAGGACCCGTCCGCGCCGCGGCGCAGGTCGTAACGGTGCTGTTCTTCGCCGCCGCGGCTGGCGTCGAGTCGCCACAGCTCGGTGTCGATGCGGGTGGGGGTTCCCTCGTCTTCCCACCAGCGGGTGCGTTTGAACACGGCCTGCGGTTGCCCGATCACGGTGTGTTCGAACCGGTTCCAGATGAACGCGCGCGGGTCGCCGTCGGCAGAGAGCTCAACGTCAACCGGTGCGTCAATGATGTGGGGCAAGGCGGGCTCCCTGGTGGCGAGAAGGGCGGGTCGTGCGGCGAACACGAGTTGGTTGTTGATGATGCTGATGAAAATGCTGATGAACGAAGAAGAAAGAACTCACCTAAAAAGTTCGAACATAATATTTTGTAGGTCGAAATTTATAGAATACATCTTCTATATGAAAAGTGTATGTCAAGCCACCGACATACGCCATGGGTGAATGCCCCAGACCCGGCTGGAGGCCTGCGACCTACGATGGACAAATGAGTGCACGCACCGATACAGCACTGCCCGATACAGCACTGCCCGATACAGCACTGCCAGCACCGCGCAGATCACCCGGCCGGGCGCAATGAACGCACAAACGGCGCTGAAGCCGCTGACAATAGTCATCGCGCCGGATTCGTTCAAGGGAAGCCTCAGCGCCGCTGAAGCTACCGCCGCCATGGCTCATGGAGCCCGCGACGCCAGCCTCGCGCTCGGCCGGCCCGACGCCCACCTCACGCTGTGCCCAATGGCCGACGGCGGGGAGGGAACGCTTGCTGCCATCGCCGCCGTCTGGGGCGTCGAACCCCGCACCATGCTCACCGTCGACGCGCTCGGGCGCAGCCGCCAGGCTCGCTACGCCAGCTCTGCCGACGGTCGCACCGGGCTCATCGAAGCGGCCGAATCCAACGGGCTTCCCCTCGTCGCCGATGTTCCGCCCCAGCCCCAGCGTGCCGACAGCTTTGGGGTCGGCCTACTGGCCCGGGAGCTGCTTGACCAGCACGTCGACGAAATTTTGCTCTGTGTCGGTGGCTCCGCCAGCACCGACGGCGGAACCGGCCTGCTCGCCGGGCTCGGCGTGCGTTTTCTTGACTCTGCCGGGGTGAAGATTGCTCCCGGCGGGGCCGGCCTGGCCCACCTCGCGTCCATCGACCTGACGGGGCTGCACCCGCGCGCCCGCGCGGTACGCTGGCGGGTCGCGGTCGACGTGAACAACCCGCTCTGCGGGCCCACCGGTGCCGCAGCCGTGTTCGGACCGCAAAAGGGCGCGCAGCCGACCGATGTCGCCCAGCTCGACGCCGGCCTGGCCCACCTGGCCGCGATCGTGCTCGGTGAAACCGGCGAGAACATGCGCGACCGACCCGGTGCCGGAGCGGCCGGCGGTATGCCGGCCACTCTTGTGCCGTTGCTGCACGCCGAGCTGGTTCCCGGCTCCACCCTGGTAGCGGATGCCGTGGGCCTCGCCCACAGAATGGCCTCCGCTGCTCTCGTGCTCACCGGTGAAGGCAGCTTCGACTCCCAATCCCTCGGCGGCAAGGTGGTCGTGGCCGTCGCACGTCTGGCCCCGGCAGGATGCCCGGTCGTCGTTATCGCCGGGCGTGTGGCCTTGTCGCCGGCCGACACCGCGGCATCCGGTGTCACCGCCGCCTTCTCAATCGCCGGGGGTCCGGCGACCCTCGACGACCTGCAGAAACACGCCGCCGAACGCGTGCGTGAGACCACCGCGCACGCCGTCGCCCTTTTTCTCCGCTCCCGCTAGGTTGCTCGCCCGGCCGCACCGAGCGTTCATGTTCGGTTCACCCACGAGACACCGGGTGGACTTGAACCGGAGAGAAAACGGCGGGAGGGTGGGTCCATCCCCAGTTCGGGGCACACATCGACCACGAGGAGCGCTCGCATGCTGCGCAACGAATACACCGGCCCCCGCCAGCACGCCCCCACTCAGGGCCGGCCGTTACTGCCGTTGCTGCCCATGGAGGGACACACCCTCGGCAAGCGCAGCGCCGTCACCTGCCACCTCAAATGTGCGGATGCCTGCTTTCACCCGGTGCCCAACGAGAGTGCGAACGACTACTTTCGTGACATCGTCGGCGCGGCGCTGAGCCGCCGCTCCCTGCTCATGGGGGTGGGCGTTGGCGCTGCAGCAATCGTTCTCGGGTCCGGCCAGAGCGCTCCCGCGCTGGCCGCACCGAATGGCCCGGCCGGCGGCCTCGCTTTCACACCGATCGCCCCGGTTCCGGCCGCCGTCGACGAGTTGGTGGTGCCGACCGGATACTCGTGGAATCCCATCATCCGCTGGGGTGACCCGCTATTCGCCGCCACCGACACGTTCGATCCCGAGCACCAGACGGCCGCGTCGCAGGCCCTTCAGTTCGGCTACAACAACGACTACCTCGACATTCTCGAGGGCTCGGGCCGCAAGGGTCGCGAGGGCATCCTCGTCAGCAACCACGAGTACACCAACGAGGGCATCATGTTTGCGCCGGCCACGACACCGGCCGAAGCGGATGAGCAGCGTCGCGTCGCCATGATGGCCCACGGCATGTCCGTGGTTGCCCTCGAACGGACCGGCGCCGGCCAACCCTGGACCTACCGGGTGGGCGACCGGCTCAACCGCCGCATCACCGCGAGCACCCCGTTCACCGTCACCGGACCGGCCGCCGGTAGCGCCCTGCTGAAGACCAAGGCCGACCCTACCGGCCGGACCGTGCTCGGTACCCTCGGCAACTGCGCCGGCGGCACCACTCCCTGGGGCACGGTGCTCTCCGGTGAGGAGAACTTCAACGGGTACTTCCGCACGACAGGCACCAGCGCAGCGGATGCCCGCTACGGCCTCGCCAACCGCCCGACCGGCCGCCTCTGGGAGCAGGTCGACGACCGGTTCGACGCCACCGTGGCCGGTAATGAGAACGAGCCGAACCGGTTCGGCTGGATCGTGGAGATCGACCCGGAGACACCGAACGAGCCGCCGGTCAAGCACACAGCCCTCGGCCGGTTCAAACACGAGGGCGCCAACGTGATCGTCGGCAAGACCGGCCATGTGGCCGCCTACATGGGCGACGACGAGCGCTTCGACTACCTCTACAAGTTCGTCTCCTATGACCGTTTCAACACGAAGAAGGGCTCGAAGGCTCGCAGCCACAACAAGACCCTGCTCACCCGGGGCTCGCTCTACGTGGCCCGCTTCACCGGCAACTCGCCGGCCGGCGAGATCACCGGCACCGGCCAGCTACCCGCCGACGGTCTCTTCGACGGCACCGGCCAGTGGGTGGCGCTCGTCATCGACGGTGTCTGCCAAGTGCCCGGCTTCAGCACCGATGATGCGCTCGTGAACACCCGACTGGTAGCGGATGCTGTCGGCGCCACCAAGATGGATCGCTGCGAAGACGTCCAGCCGAGTTCGGTGACCGGCAAGATCTATGTCGCCTGCACCAACAACACCGATCGTGGCCTGCCCGGCAAGCAGGGTGCCACCGAGCCCAACCCCCGGGTGGCCAACCGCGACGGCCATATCGTGGAGATCACCGAAACCGGCTCCGATGCGACCGCAGTGACGTTCGACTGGAACCTGCTGCTGGTCTGCGGTGACCCCAAGACGAATACGTCCACCTATTTTGCCGGCTTTCCGAGCGAGAAGGTGTCGCCCATCTCCTGCCCCGACAACCTGGCCTTCGACGCCGAGGGAAACCTGTGGATCTCCACCGACGGCGCACCGAGCACGATCGGCTTCTGCGACGGACTGTTCAAGGTTCCGCTCACCGGCCCCGAGCGCGGGCGGGTTCAGCAGTTCCTCTCCGTGCCGCGGCAGGCGGAGACCTGCGGGCCGGTCATCCGCTCCGAGCAATCGATGGTCTACGTTGCCGTGCAGCACCCGGGGGAGAACGGGAGCTGGTCGGCCCAGGCGAGCCGGTTCCCGGACTATGTTCCGCTGGGCGTCGCCGCCCCGGCTGGCGCGTGGGCCGGACCGCGGCCATCCGTCGTGCAGGTCTGGAAAATCCAGTAACGGGCTGAATCGTATTGATGGCTGGGAATTGACTGATTGTAATTTCTGGGATCCGTGGTGGAGTGAAAGGGCTGCAGTCGTACCACGCAGCGTTCATCCACTGCGGGTCAGGTCGGTTTCGATCGTGCCCGCGAAGAAAATGAGGAGGGTAGTTCATGACGGGGAACAGAGCAGTTGCCTACAAGAGCCCGGGTGTCGTTGAGGTCATCGATATCGATTACCCGGGCTTTGAACTGAAAGACGGACCGGGCGTCAACCCGGCCAACGTCGGCCGCAAGGTGCCTCACGGCGTCATTCTCAAGACCGTGACCACCAACATCTGCGGCTCGGACCAGCACATGGTGCGTGGTCGCACGACCGCCCCGAGCAACCTGGTGCTGGGTCACGAAATCACCGGCGAAGTGGTCGAAGCTGGCCCCGACGTCGAATTCATCAAGGTCGGCGACATCGTGTCGGTGCCGTTCAACATCAGTTGCGGTCGCTGTCGCAACTGTAAGGAACGCAAGACCGGCATTTGCCTCAACGTCAACCCGGACCGTCCGGGTAGCGCCTACGGCTACGTCGATATGGGCGGTTGGGTCGGCGGACAGGCTGAGTACGTGCTCGTTCCCTACGCCGACTGGAACCTGCTGAAGTTCCCCGACCGGGACCAGGCACTGGAGAAGATCATGGACCTCACCATGCTCTCCGACATCTTTCCGACCGGTTTCCACGGGGCCTACATGGCCGGTGCCGGCGTCGGATCGACCGTGTATGTGGCCGGAGCCGGCCCGGTCGGCCTCGCGGCCGCTGTCTCGGCGCAGCTGCTCGGTGCCGCCGTCGTCATCGTCGGCGACATGAACGCGGAGCGTCTCGCGCAGGCCCGCAGCTTCGGCTGCGAGACCATCGACCTCAGCAAGGGCGAGCCGGGGGAGCAGATCGAGCAGATCCTGGGCGTTCCCGAGGTCGACGCCGGTGTCGACGCCGTCGGGTTTGAAGCGCGCGGCCACGGTAAGGACGCCGATCACGAGGCTCCGGCCACCGTGCTGAACTCGCTGATGACCGTGACCGCAGCCGGTGGTGCCCTGGGCATCCCCGGCCTGTACGTCACGGGCGACCCGGGCGCCAAGGAAAAGTCCGCGCAGGTCGGTTCGCTGTCGATCCGGCTCGGCCTCGGCTGGGCGAAGTCGCTGTCCTTCACGACCGGGCAGACCCCGGTGATGAAGTACAACCGCCAGCTGATGATGGCTATCCTGCACGACAGGGTACAGATCGCCAAGGCCGTCAACGCCAAGGCCATCAGCCTCGAGGACGCCCCACGCGGCTACGCCGAATTCGACGCCGGTGCGGCAACGAAGTACGTGCTCAACCCGAACGGCTACGTCAAGGCGTAGGCGTAGGGGTCGGTTGACGGATGCCCGGGGTCGGTGAAAACTGGCCCCGGGCATCCGTCTGCTGAATTTTTTCGCGCCGGGGCCGGTATGGTACCGGCGAAAGCAAGCGAGGTTTAGGCTGGAACGATGACCGGCGGCAATAATATCGAACCAGCCCAGCGGTTCTTCCGCGCGCTGGCAGACATTCCTACCGAAACAGAGCAACCCACTGGCTCGGTGACCGATCATCGTAACCGGCCCCTGCAGGATCTGCGCATCTCGGTGACAGACCGGTGCAATTTCCGCTGCGTGTACTGCATGCCGAAGGAGATCTTCGGCAAGGACTTTGCGTTCATGGAACGCGACGAGATGATGACCTTCGAGGAAATCACCCGCTTGGCGCGCATCTGCGTCGCCCACGGCGTGGAGAAGATTCGCCTTACCGGCGGCGAGCCGCTGCTGCGCAAGGGCCTCGAGGAGCTCATCGCAATGCTCGCCGCGCTGCGCACCCCGGACGGGCGCGAAATCGACATCGCCCTGACCACCAACGGCTCCGTACTGGCGCTCAAGGCGCAGGCCCTCAAGGATGCCGGCCTGAAGCGGGTCACGGTGTCGCTCGACTCGCTCGACGACGCCACCTTCCAGGAGATGAACGATGTGAAGTTCCCGGTCTCGAAGGTGCTGCACGCCATCGACGTGGCCCACGCGGTGGGCCTGGGACCGGTGAAGATCAACATGGTCATGCAGCGGGGTAAGAACGATCAGGACATCGTAGCCATGGCGCGTCATTTCAAGGGAACCCCGCACATTCTGAGGTTCATCGAGTTCATGGACGTAGGCTCCAGCAATGGCTGGGAGATGGGCGCCGTGATCCCCTCGGCCGAGGTGGTACGCCGCATCAACGAGGAACTTCCGCTCGAGGAGGTCGCTCCCAATTACAGCGGCGAGACCAGCCGCCGCTGGCGCTACCGGGACGGCGAGGGCGAGATCGGCGTGATCTCCAGTGTCACCCAGTCGTTCTGCCACTCCTGTTCCCGGGCCCGGGTGTCCACCGACGGCAAACTGTTCACCTGCCTGTTCGCGACCGATGGCCACGACCTGCGGGCGCTCATGCGCGGCGGGTGTACCGACGAGCAGCTCTCCACCGTGATGGCACACATCTGGCGTGAGCGCACGGACCGCTACTCGGAGCTGCGCAGCTCCAAGACCCGCGAACTGCGGGCATCCGGCCGGAAGAAAATCGAGATGTCCTACATTGGTGGGTGAGTGCTATGAGCAGAATCGCAGCGCGACGTAAGGTCGTGCGTCTGACCGTGGGTGAACGCCCGATCACACGTGAGGACATGCTCGCGGTGGAGGAACCCCTCGAGATTCGAGTGAACGGGCGGTCCCTCGCCGTAACGATGCGCACCCCGGGGCACGACTTCGACCTCGCGGCCGGCTTTCTGGTCTCGGAGGGCATCATCGCCGAGGGCGCACATTTCAGCGCTGCGCGCTACTGTGCCGGAGCCACTGTCGACGGCGTGAACACCTACAACGTGCTCGACGTCACCCTGGCGCAGGGCGTCGCGGCGCCTGACCCGAGCCTGGAACGCAACTTCCTCACCACGAGCTCCTGCGGGCTGTGCGGCAAGGCGAGCATCGATGCGGTGCGCACCAAGAGCCGGTTCAACGTCGCGGCCGACGAACTGCGGGTCGACGCCGAACTGCTGGCCAGTCTGCCCGACCGGCTGCGTGAGCACCAGGCGGTGTTCGAGAAGACCGGCGGCCTGCACGCCGCTGCCCTGTTCGACGGCGCCACCGGTGAGCTGCTCGTGGCCCGGGAAGACGTGGGCCGCCACAACGCGGTCGACAAGGTCATTGGTTGGGCCGTGAAGGAGAACCTTCTGCCGTTATCCGGCACCGTTCTGATGGTCTCCAGCCGGGGCAGCTTCGAACTGGCGCAGAAGGCGATGATGGCCGGCATCCCGGTGCTGGCCGCGGTGTCCGCCCCGTCATCCCTCGCCGCCGAATTTGCGTCCGAGGTCGGCATGACCCTGATCGGCTTCCTGCGCGGACGCTCCATGGTGATCTACTCCGGCGCAGAGCGTATAGTCAACACCCTGGTCAGCGTCTGAGTCCAGTCTCGGGGGCGGGCACCCCCGGGGAAGTGGAGCGTCTCCCACGCAGCCGACGGGCGGCCGCCAGCTGCTACACCAGGGCGGCCTCCTCGACGTGGGCGACCTCCTCGACGTGGGCGACAAAGCGCACCGTCATGGCCTTGTAACCGGGGGTGTTCGACTCCCGCGCCACGAGCTCGCGGTGCATGAGCGCGTTTGCCTCGGGGAAGTATGCGGCCGCGCAGCCCTTGGGCGTGGGGTATATCACGAGCCGGAAAGTGTTCGCCCGCTTCTCGACACCCTGGAAGGTGCTGATGACGTCGACCATGTCTTGGTCCTGGAAGCCGAGTTCCACGACGTCTTCTTCGTTGATCAGGATCACGCGTCGGCCGCCGGAGATGCCGCGATAGCGGTCATCGAGCCCGTAGAACGTGGTGTTGTACTGGTCGTGGCTGCGCATCGTCTGCAGAATCAGATGACCCTCCGGTGCCTCCAGGTACTCGAGCGGGCTGACGGAGAACCTGGCCAAGCCAATGTCGGTGGCAAAGGTGCGGGTATCACGCGGCGGGTTGGGCAGCACGAAACCGTTCTTGGTCTTGAGCCGGGCATTGAAATCGTCGAAGCCGGGGATGACGCGGGAGATGCGGTCTCGGATGACGTCGTAGTCCTCGGCCATCGCCTTCCAGTCAATTGCATGGTCGGCGCCGAGCGTGGCACGGGCCATGCGGGCAATGATCACGGGCTCCGCGAGCAGATGCTCGCTCACGGGTTCCAGGCGGCCCTGCGTGGTGCGCACCACCGACATGGAGTCCTCGACCGAGAGCACCTGGCGGCCGCCGGGATGCTTGTCGTCGGTGTCGGTACGGCCAAGCGTGGGCAGGATCAGCGAGGTCTGCCCGTGCATGATGTGCGAACGGTTGGGCTTGGTCGACACGTGTACCGTGAGGCCGACACGTTGCATTGCACTCTCGAGCAGGGTGGTGTCCGAGCAGGCGAGGGCGAAGTTGCCGCCCATCGACACGAACACGTCGACGCGATCGTGCACGAAGGCATCCACGGTGTCAACGGAGTCGAGGCCGTGCTCACGCGGCGACACGATGGAGAACTCGGCGTCGAGGGCGGCCAGCATGGCCTCCTTCGGCTTCTCCCAGACGCCCATCGTGCGGTCGCCCTGCACGTTGGAATGTCCGCGCACCGGGCACGCGCCGGCACCGGGCTTGCCGAAGTTGCCCTGGAGCAGCAGCAGGTTGATGATCTCCTTGAGCGTGTTCACCGAGTGCGGCTGCTGGGTCAGTCCGAGCGCCCAGCAGATGATGGTGGCCTTGCTCTTCACCAGCATCTGCGCGACCGTCTCGATGCCGGCCCGGTCGAGGCCGGTGGCCCGCCTCGTCTCATCCCAGTCGATCTCGCTGCGGGCGGCACGGTAGGCATCGATGCCGTGCGTGTTCGCAGCCACGAACTCCTGGTCGACGACGGAACCGGGAACGCGTGCCTCCTCGGCGAGCAGCAGGTGGCCGAGCGCCTGGAACAGGGCGAGGTCGCCACCGACCTTGATCTGCAGGTACTCGTCGGCCAGGTTCACCCCGTGGCCAATCAGCCCGGTGGGGGTCTGCGGGTCCTTGAAGTTGAACAGTCCGGCCTCGGGCAGGGGATTGACGGCGACGATCTTGCCGCCGTTGGACTTACAGTCGGCCAGGGCCGACAGCATCCGCGGATGGTTCGTGCCGGGGTTCTGGCCGACGACCAGGATGAGCTCCGCCTGGTGGATGTCCTCCAGGGAGACCGTGCCCTTGCCAATACCGATGGTGGGGTTCAGCGCGGAGCCGGAGGACTCGTGGCACATATTGGAGCAGTCCGGCAGGTTGTTGGTGCCGATGGAACGGGCGAACAGCTGGTAGAGAAAGGCGGACTCGTTGGCGGTGCGGCCCGAGGTGTAGAACACGGTGCGGTCCGCGACGGTGGCGCGGATCTGCTCACCGATCAGCTCGAAAGCGTCGTCCCAGCTGATCTGCGAGTAGTGAGTGTCCCCGGGGCGAATGACGACCGGATGCGTAATGCGCCCCTGGTTGCCAAGCCAGTACTCGGTCTTGGTGGCCAATTCTGCAATCGAATGTTCAGCCCAGAATTCCGGCGTCACCGTGCGCAGGGTGCTCTCCTCGGCGACGGCCTTGGCGCCGTTCTCACAGAACTCGGCAGTCTTGCGGTGACCCTGCGACTCGGGCCACGCGCAGCCGGGGCAGTCAGTCCCGTCGCGCTGGTTCAGCCGCAGCAGCGAACGCACCGTGCGGGAGAGGCCGGCCTGAGCGATGCCCCGGTCCAGTGCGACGACGACGGCGGTCAGTCCGGCGGCATGCGTCTTGGGCTTTTTGACGACCAGATCGTCTTCGTTGATGTCTTCGACCGGTGCTCCACGTTTCATACTCACATCCTGTCATGATTAAAAACGAGGATTTGCCCCGACCAGCCAGAGAAAAAAATCCCAGTGGATACGTTCATATAGTCTTGAAAGACACGGTCTCGTCATCTCGAACCGGCAGCAATGTGGCTACGGCGCCGTTCAGGCAGCAAGGAAACATACCTATGAGTTGGCTCGATCGAGACCGCACCATCGCCCCACCGGGATTCAATCGCTGGCTTATCCCGCCGGCCGCACTCGCCGTGCACCTCTGTATCGGCCAGGCCTATGCCACGAGCGTGTACAAGACGGCGCTCGTGGCGCACTTCGACGCCAGCCTGGTTCAGATCGGGGTGATCTTCTCGATTGCCATCGTGATGCTCGGCCTGTCTGCGGCCATCATGGGCACCTGGGTCGATACCAGCGGGCCGCGCAAGGCCATGTTCGTCGCGGCCCTGTTCTGGACCGGGGGATTCCTCATCGGTTCACTTGGAATCTTCAGCAGTCAGCTCTGGCTGGTCTATGTCGGGTACGGCTTCATCGGCGGGATCGGGCTGGGGATCGGCTACATTTCCCCGGTCTCCACACTCATCAAATGGTTCCCGGACCGCCCGGGCCTCGCAACCGGTATGGCGATCATGGGCTTTGGCGGGGGCGCGCTCATCGCCAGCCCAGTATCGACGGCGTTGCTCGGCCTCTACGACCCGAACTCCGGCGCAGCGAACTGGGTCGCCAGCGGCGATTCCGTCGGCAAACTCTTTCTCACCCTGGCCGTGATCTATTTCGCCTACATGATGTTCGGCGCCTTCACGATCAAGGTTCCGGCCCCCGGGTGGGTGCCGGCCGGATACGATCCGTCCCGGGTACGGGCCCAGGCCCTCGTCTCGAGCAACCACGTCTCGGCCAGAAATGCCATCCGAACCCGCCAGTTCTGGCTCCTCTGGATTGTGCTGTTCTGCAACGTCACGGCCGGTATCGGCATTCTCGAGCAGGCAGCACCGATGATTCAGGACTTTTTTCGGCAGAACGACGGTAACTCACTGGTCTCGGCCGCTGTGGCCGGCGGCTTTGTCGGCCTATTGTCGCTCGCGAACATGGGCGGACGTTTCATCTGGTCGGCCACTTCGGACAAGACTGGGCGCAAAAACATCTACATGGTGTACCTCGGCGTCGGCACGGTGTTGTACCTGCTGCTGGCGCTCGTCGGCTCGAGTACGACGGCACTCTACGTCGTTCTGGCCTTCATCATCATCTCGTTCTACGGCGGCGGTTTCGCCACGGTACCGGCCTACCTGCGCGACCTGTTCGGAACCTTCCAGGTCGGCGCCATCCACGGTCGGCTCCTGACCGCCTGGTCGGCTGCCGGCATCGCGGGGCCGCTCATCGTGAACTCGTTCCTGGACGCCCAGGGCGCTCCGGGTGAGTTGACCGCTGCTGCCTATCAGCCGGCCCTGCTCACCATGGTCGGGCTGCTCATCGTCGGCTTCGTGGCGAACCTGTTCGTGCGACCGGTTCACTCCGATTACCACGAACCAGAGAAACCGCTCGTCGGATCAACAGCGGGGGAGGTGCGCGCATGAAGGCTTTACAACTCAGTGTTGGTTGGGCGCTGGTGGGGATTCCGCTCTTGTTTGGCATCTATCAAACGCTTACGAAAGTGACGGCCCTGTTCAGTTAGGCCCACAGGGCAGCTGCAAAACAAATATAGAGTCACACCCCAGTCACTGGGGTGTGACTCTATTTGTCTATCGGGCCGGTGGCAGCAATAGCGGAGGTCTCCCAGCCTGACCTCTATTATTCGTGCAATGATGACGACTGGGGAAGTGGCTAGCTCAGCTAGCTAAGTTCGATCCAGACACACCCGTGTTCGGTGCCTCGCACACTCTCTCGGCGTAGACCGGCCGATATCAACCTAGATTCACCCGCGTCGAGCCCAAATCGCTGCGGTCGATCCGCGGAGACTTTCGCGGGGAGGAGACGCCCGTGGCCACCCACACCGCCCTGGACGCGCAGCGCGATTCCGCCACCATTCTGGGCGGCATTCACCGGGCCGACGACCTCACGGTCGCGGCCGCCCGCGACGGGGGCGTCCGGGCGGTGCGGCTACTGGCCCAAGCGGCGACGGACCCGAGTGACCAACTCACCGCCATCGCGGCGGTGCACGCGCTCGCCCAGGTCTTCGACGATTCCGCCGATGAGGTCCTCGTTGCCCTGCTGCACCACGACTCGGCGTTCCTGCGCGAGCATGCGGCGTGGGCGCTCGGCACCCGGCTGCCTCGCCACGACGCGATAGCGGGGCTGGTCACGCTCGTGCGGGAGGGCGGTTTCACCGGCATGCTCGCCCAACGCACCCTGCAGCAGTGGGGCTCCTCGGCTGCCGATCCGGTGGGCCTGTTCCTCGAAGGCTCCCTGTTGGGCATCAGCGAAGCGGATGCCCGCGCCCGTCTCGTCGAGACCATCGGCCTCATTCCCGGCCGCGTTCCCGAGCGCCTGCTGCGCCGCGTGGCCACCGACCGCGCCGAGAATCTGCACGCTCGCGTCGCCGCGATCGCGGCATTGGGCGACCGTGCCCCGAGCACGGCCGTGATCGCGCTCCTGAGCGTTCTCTCCCAAGCTGACGCCGTCGGGCCGAGCGACTCCGCCGGTGACGTTTCCAGCGACGACACCCGTGAACTCGCTGCGGTCGCCCGACTGGCCCTGTTCGACCTCACGGCGACGACCGCCCCCCGCGCGCCGTGGCAGCAGGGCCCTCAGCAGGGCACCACGATCGCCCAGTTGTTTTTGCACGCCGACATCGATGGCGAGCTCTCCCAGGTGGGCGCCGGAGACAACGGCGGCATCGCCACCCTGCTCGTGCGCCTCGGCGACGCCCTCGTGGCCGGCCCGGCTGGACAAGCCGGGATAAACCGTGTCGTCACAATCTCGCGTGGCACCCACGAGTGCGCCCTCGATGCCCTCGCCGATCTCGGATCCACCCTGCCGGGGCACTCATTCGCAGCCGTGCCTTTCGTCGGCGGTTCGGTGCCGTCGATCGACGCCTGGCCGCGTCGGGTCGCCGCGCAGCGCGGTATCCGACGCATTCTGCGCTCGGCTGGCGTGGTTGACGCAATTCACCTGCGCATGGCCGACGTCGGTAGCCTCGCCACGGCGACCGTCGCCCGCGACCTCGACATTCCGGTGGTGTTCACCGTGGCGCCCGACCCGCACGGCGTCATCGACTCGCTCGAATCGAGCGGCGCCCTCACACGGGCGAACTTCGGCACCGTGGATGCGGTCGAACACTTTTGGTTTCGAGCCCGTCTCGTGCAGCGGCTCGCCGCCGATGCCGCCCACACCGTTCTGTTTCCGCGCCCGCAACTGCAGCAGGACATCGAACGGCTGATCGGCATCGACATCGACGCGCACCCGGAACGGCACTCCGTCATTCCCGAGGGCATTGACCTCGCGGTGATCGAACGCTCCCGCACCGATGCGCTCGCATCGCTCGGCCTGACCGGCGGGAGCCTGCTGGTCCCCACAGGCGCCCACGCCCGGGCAGCGACCGAACCCGCCGCTCTGGCGTTCGACCAACTCGACGCCCTGCTCGGAACGCTTCCGCCCGAGCGGCGCGGCCTGCCGCTTCTGATCAGCGTTGGCCGTCTGCACCGCGTCAAGGGTATGGCGGCCCTGGTCGAGGCGTGGAACAACAACACGACCCTGCGGGCTCGTTGTAATCTGCTCATTGTGGGCGGTGACCTGAAGCATCCGTCAGGTGATGAGGGCCGTGAGCTGCAGCGTATTGCCGGGGCCCTCGCCGGCGGTAACCTGGGCGACGCTGCGGCCCAGGGCCTGTTGCTGGCCGGTCATCGTGCCAACGACACCGTTGCCCGCTGGCTGGCCGCTGCCCACTACGGCCGGCCGGGCCTCGCGGCACCGTTCGGTGTGTATGTGTGCGCGAGCATGAAAGAGGAGTTCGGCATCGCGCTGCTCGAGGCGATGGCCTCCGGGCTCACCGTCGTCGCCCCGAACGGCGGCGGACCGGCCACCTATGTCGAGCACGGTGTGACCGGTTTTCTCGTCGATACGGGTGACGGTGCCGCGCTGACTCGCTCCATCGCCGACGCCCTCGCGTTGGCGGCCGGAGTGCGGGGAGGGGCCAACGCGGCGCGGGCCCGCAGCATGGTCGCGGACAAGTTCACGATTGAGGCCATGGCGACCACCCTTGCCGAGGTGTACCGCGACGTCGCCGTAGCGATCGATCCGGTCGCCTGGGAATTGAGCGTCTCGTGACCCTGCTGATCATCAGCCCGGACTACGCCTCGCACCTCTACCCGCTGGCAACTCTCGGCACCGCCTGGGCGCAGGCCGGCGAACGCGTCGTGGTGGCGAGCGGACCGGCAACGGCCGACATCGTGGCCGCCTTCGGCTTCGAACGGGAGAATCTGCAACTGGGTCGCGGCTCCAACCCGGGCACCATCCGAGTCGACCAACAGCCCGCGGGTGAGGACGACGCCCTCCGCGGCTTCTTCGACGCCACCCGCCGTGGTATGGTCCCGACCCTGCGCTTTCAAGCCCAGGCGCGCAGCAGCGACCTGCTCTACAACCCCGTGTCGATCGCCCACGAGGTGCAACGGATTGTCGCCCGGGTACGACCAGACCACGTGATCGTCGACCACCTCGCCTTCAGCGCCCGGCTCGGACTGCTCAGCGCGGGCGTCGCGCACGCCGATATTGTGCTCGGACACCCGTCGGCGCTGCCCGTGGGCGCGGAGGTCTACGGCTACCCGCCCGACTGGCCGGCCGTGTTCTCGCCGGAACCCAACGAATTAGCCCTGCTCGAACTGCAGTGCAAGGCCGTGCGCGATGCGTTCACCGACCAGTGGAACGACGCCCTGCGGGAGCTCGACCCGGCCTTGGAGCCGAGCCGGGACGCCTTCCAGGAGTGCGGCGACGTGCTGCTGCTGAACTATCCGGAGGAACTGCACGCCCCGGCACGCACGAGTGCGCTGCCGCCGCACGTGTTTCTCGGCTCGGCCGTGCGCTCCGAGGCCGTCGATCCCGGGGTCGAAGCCTGGTTGGCGCGAAGTTCACTTCCCGTGGTCTACGTCAGTTTCGGAAGCTTTCTCTCGGTGCGCGGTGACGTGCTCACGCGCGTCGCCGCGGCCCTGAGGGGCCTGCCGGTGCGGGTCGCCATCGCTGTCGGGACGACCGACCCCACGGCGCTCGGGCCCATACCGGACTCCTGGCTGGTGCGCGGATTCCTCCCCCAGGTGCGCCTGCTGCGAGATGCCGCCCTCGCCGTGACCCACGGTGGCAACAATTCGGTCACCGAGGCGATGACCGCGGGCGTGCCGCTCGTCGTGCTGCCGTTCTCGACCGACCAGTTCGCCGGCGCGGCCGCACTCGACGCGGCGGGCTTCGGCACCTCATTGCCGCCCAACACTGCCACCATTCTTGACCTGCGGGGCGCTTGCGAGCGGATGCTGCGCCTGGCCGGTGACCCGCGCGCCCGCCTCGACGCGCTCGCGCTGTCGCTGACCCTGCAGTCAGGAGCGTCGCGCGCCCATGAGGCGCTCACCCGGGTGCCGGCGCGGGGGTAGTGTGCCCAGCCAGCTTGTCCAGCCAGCTTGTCCAGCCAGCTTGCCCAGTTCGTTTGCCCAGCCAGTGGGGCCGGTGGGAGTCAGTTGGGCCGGTCGATGTCGATACCCGTGCCCAGATCGCCGCATTCGATCGCCTCGACCTCGTGCGCGCGCAGGTACGGACCGGCACCGGTGTCACCGGCCGCAGTGGCGATCAGGGGCGTCCAGTGCGCGCGGCCGATCACGACGGGATGGCCCGGTTGGCCGGCAAACCGGGCCTGGCGCAGTGTGCCGTCACTGTCGTTGTTCGCACCGCTTATTCTCGTGCCGCTTATTCTCGTGCCGATGACCCGCGCGACCGTTTCCGCGTTCAGATCGGGCACGTCCACCGGAATGACCGCGACGGCCGTAACCGCGGGAAGGGCGGCAGCGCAGCGCAGTCCGGCACGCAGGGAGGCCGAGAGCCCGTCGGCCCAGTCGGCAGCCTCCACGACGAGAACGGATGCCGTCGGTTCGAGCAGGGCCGCGGCCTCGGCCCCGCGGGCGCCGAGCACCACGATCACGGGGGAGCACCCGCCGGCTGTCAGTACCTCGACGGCGTGCTGCAGCCAGGAGTGCCCGGCAGCGTCGTACACGAGCGCTTTCGGCCGGCCGTAGCGCGAACCGGCCCCGGCGGCGAGCACGAGCCCGGCGGTACGGCTGGGTGGCGGCGGCATCTGCATGCCTGCCATCGTATGGTTTTCGAGCTGTACCCGCTCGCGCGGCGGGGGATTCCGCTCGCGCGGATCGCCGACTCCTCGGCCCGAAGGCACGCCGACGGCGCGGCCGTCTGGCTGGAATGCCCGATCGACAGCGCCTCCGCCTTTGACGGCTATGCCATCAGGAGCGTGTATGAAGATCTCGAGGAACTCGAGGCTCCCTGGTGACTGCCGACCAGAATTCGGCACCCGTCGGCCGTGCTGCCCGCCGGCCGTGCTGACCACCGACTGTGCTGATTACCGACTGTGCTGACCACCGACTGTGCCGGGCACCGACTGTGCCGAGCACCACGACGTGCCGCTGCCGCTCGCCCCGTTCGCCTACTCCACCTCACGCGGCAGCTGAGCCTATTCCACCCTGACGCGACGGCCGCGCACGTAGACGCCGGTGATCGCGGGCTCCCGCAGGGCGAGCAGCAGCGCGAAGAGGGTCTGTTCGGCGGCCAGCGCGGCGTCGTCGGCATGCACGGCGTTCTCCAACACGAGTGCGAACGGCTCCCAGCGGTCGGGGTCGATGAGCAGAAAATCCGCGTCCTTGCCGAGGTCAAAGTTTCCGAATCGGTCCTCCATATCGAGGGCGCGGGCTCCGGCGAGCGTTCCGGTGAACAGCAGAGCGGCCGGATCGAGTGCCACGCCGGCGTCGCCGGGTTCCGACAGGTGCCCCTTGTAGCAGTCGTTGAGCACCCGTGCGACGAGCCATTCGTCGCCGCCGCCGATATCCGTTCCGATCGCGACGTTCACGCCGAACGCGGTCGTGCGCCGCCACGGCATGGTACCCGAGCCGAGAAACGCCTGCGACGTCGGGCAGTGCGCGATCGACGTGCCGGTGTCGGCGAGGCGGGCCAGCTCGCTGTCCTGGCAGTGCACGGCGTGGGCGAGGATGCTGCGGGGGCCGAGCAGGCTCGTGCCACCTTGAACCGAGCCAGGCAGAAAGCATCCATCATAGGTATCAAGGTAGGTCTTGGTACCGAATACCGAACGCACCACGTCGATCTCGCCGGTTCCCGGCCGGTCATTCTCGTTGAGGTGGCTGTGAAAGTACACGCCGCGGTCGCGCACCGCGTCGTAGAGCTCGCCGAGCCCGGCCAGGGTCGTCGGCGTCACCGAGAGGCTGAACCGCGGCACGATAGCGACCTGCAGCAGCGCGGTCCGGGCGTCGCCGGTGTCGACGGCGTGCCAGCGGTCGATCTCGGCGGCCGTGAGCTCGATCGCCGCCTGCTCGCTCGTGAGCAGTGCCCGGGCTGAGTCGGTGCCGACGGTCTGAATGCCGCGTCCGCTCACCAACCGCAGGCCGGACGCTTGCGTTTCTTCGAACAGGGCGTCCTGCGCGGGCGCAAACGCCGACCCGAACACGAGCGCGCTGGTCGTGCCGACGGATGCCCGTCTTCGGGTGAAATCACGCGCGATCTGCCGTGCAAACCCCGGGTCCACCAGCCTGGACTCAGCCGGAAAGACACACTCGTCGAGCCATTCGAGTAGCTGGCCGCCGCCGTAGGCATCCGTCGTGTAGGTCTGGGGAAAATGCAGGTGGGTGTCGACAAACCCCGGCACGATGAACCCGGTTCGGGTCACCGGCAGCCCCGCGAACGCCGCCGGGAGGTCGGCGAACGGGCCGACCCAGACAATCGTGCCGTCGGCGGCGGTGACGAGGGCGCCGTCGGGCACCGACACGAGGTGTTCGCGGGCCGCGGCGACAGTCGGAGCGCCGGCAACGTGAAAAATATGGCCGCGAAAGACTTCGTGAAAAACGGTCCTGTTCACATCAACGCAGATTACCGGCTCCTCGCCTCACACTCGGCATTGCGGCTCCGTCTGGCCGAGAATCTGCGCAGCTGGGTACCGAACGGCCACCAGACCTGCGCCGGGGGTTCGCACACCCGCTCAACCGTGCAGCAGACGCCAGATTCGGTCGCGCGACATCGGCAACTCCGTCGGACGGATACCGATCGCGTCGCGCACCGCATTGGCCAGCGCCGGTGCGACCGGGTTGTAGGTCGACTCACTCATCGACTTTGCGCCGTAGGGCCCGAGCACGTCGTGGCTCCGTGCAAAATAGACCTCGGTGACCGGCAGATCCACGAGCTGGGGCACGTGGTAGTTACGCAGCACCCGCGTCGTCACGGCCCCGGCGCCGTCGAGCACGACCTCCTCGAACAGGGCGGTGCCGAGCGCCTGCGCGACGCCGCCCTCGATCTGTCCGCGGCACTGTTCGGGATTCATGACGAAGCCGGCATCCGCAGCCTGAATGGACTGCAAAATGCGCACCTCACCGGTGGCGGTGTTCACGGCGACCCGAAACGCGTGCACGTTGAAGGCGAGTGAGCGGAGCGCCCCGTCTTCTTTGCGCGTAGCGGTCAGATCGACGTCATTGGCTGCGGCCCAGCGCGCCAGGGAGGCGAGCGATACGACCATTCCTGCCGTGCGCAGCCCGTCGCGCTCCAACTGCCAGGTCGCGTCGGCGTCGGCAGCCGACCCGCTGCACGACACCGCCGCTTCGACGAGGGTCTCGGCCAGCGCGGTCGCCGCGGCGAGTACCGCCTTGCCCGCCACAACGACACCGGACGAGCCGAACGCGCCGGAATCGTAACCGGCCGCGTCCGTGTCGGAGTGCACCAGATCGATGCGGTCCACGGTCGTCTGCAGCGCCGTCGCGGCGATCTGCGCGTGCACGGTCGTGGTGCCGTTGCCGAACTCGGTCGTGCCCACCCGCACCAGATACCGGCCGCCCGTCGTGAGCGCAACGGATGCCTCCGAGCGGTGCCCGCGCGGCGGCGTGGTCGCGATCATCGACGATGCCATGCCGGTGCCGACCCGCCACTCGGCCCCGGTCGGAACGACGGACCGATTGCCCCGTTTCAGCGCCGCCTCGGCGAGGTCGAGGCACTGGTCGAGGCCGTAGCTGCCGAACACGAGGTCGGGGCCCTCCTCGTGCGTGACGACGAGCGGGTCGCCGGGCTGCACCGAGTTCAGCCGGCGCAGTTCAAACGGATCCACGCCGAGTTCGCGGGCCAGCTCGTCGAGCGCGCACTCAATCGCGAAGATGATCTGGCCGAGGCCGTAACCGCGAAAAGCGCCCGACGGAGGATTATTGGTGTAAACGCTCTGGGCATCCACTCTCTTGTTGGGCACGTTGTAAAGCGCGACGGATTCACTCGTGCCATGGAACATCACGCCGGGAGCGTGGTTGCCGTAGGCGCCGGTGTCGGCGAGCACGCCGAGTTTCAGCGCGGTGAGGCGGCCGTCGCCGTGCGCGCCGAGGGTGACGTCGATCGTCATCGGGTGACGTACCGGGGCGATGGTGAGCTCGTCGGTGCGGGTGAATTCGTACTGCACCGGGCGCCCGGTTTCGAGCACGGCGAGGGTGACGAGGTCTTCGGTGAGCAGCTCCTGCTTGCCGCCGAAACCGCCGCCGACGCGTTTGGTGAAGACCCGCACGTCGGCCGGGTCGAGGTCGAACAGACGGCAGATCTCTTTCTGCACCAAGAATGGAACCTGCGAGCTCGTGCGGAGCACCAGCCGGTCTTTGTCACGCCAGCCGATCGTGGCGTGGGTTTCGATGTGGGTATGGGAGATACGCTGGGTCTGCCAGCGACCGGAAACGATGGTGGTCGCCTGCGCGAGGCCGGCCTCGACGGAGCCGAATTCGCCGTGCAGCTCGGCGACGAGGTTGCGCCCAGGGTCGGCCAGGCGCGAGACGACCGGGTCCTTATCGCCGTGCACGAGTGGAGCGCCGGGCTGCCCCGACAGCTGCGGGTCGAACACGGCGTCGAGCAGGTCGTACTCGACATGGATGAGTCGGCAGGCCGCCTCGGCGATCGCCACGGAGTCGGCCACGACCGCCGCGACGCGCTGCCCGCGAAAGCGCAGGGTCTCGTCGAAGACCAGGGTGTCGTCGGGGTCGTCGAACCGGCTCTCGTGCCGCGCCGTCGAAAACAGGGTCGTGGGGGAATCGGCGTGGGTGAGCACGCGGTGCACGCCGGGCAACGCGGCCGCTCGTGCCGCATTGAGAGAGCGGATGCGTGCGTGCGCGTGCGGACTCCCCAGCACGGCGAGGTGCAGCAACCCGGGGATGGTCACGTCGAGGGTGTAGGGTTCCATCCCGCTCACGACCCGTTCGCCCGCGATGGCGCCGGGGGAGGTGCCGACCGGCCCGGCGGGGGGCCCGGTCACAGGCCGACCGGTCGCCCGCACCGGTCCGAGACGCGATGCTGTTGAGCGTTCGAGCTCCGGCGCGCTGTGGCAGGAGCCTTCCGGCGGAGTGTGCTGGCCGTGAATCGCGTCGCTGATCGAGCGGTAGCCGGTACAGCGGCACAGGTTTCCCGTGAGCAGTCGCGGTAAATCATCGAGATTGGTGGCGGCATCCGACGCACTGTCAGCTGAGGTAATCGCTGCGGCGGTGACGACCATTCCGGGTGTGCAGAAACCGCACTGAAAGCCTGCGGCGTCGACGAAGCGCTGCTGCACCGGGGCGAGGTTGCCCGGCTGACCGAGGCCGGCCGCCGTTGTGATCTGCTTTCCGGCGGCGCGAAACGCCGGATAGATGCAGGAGTGCACGGGCGTGCCATCGACCTGCACCGTGCAGGCGCCGCAATCGCCGGTATCGCAGCCCTTTTTGACGTCGAAGTGCTCGTGCTCACGCAGCAGGGTGCGCAGGCACTGGCCGGGTGCCGGCGTCGCCTCGACCGGGCATCCGTTGATGTCGAAGTTCATGGTTTCCGTGGTCACCCGCATCTGCTCGATCGTCACGAGTGCCTTCCGGCCTCGGTCGCGGTGCCGGCGAGTTCGGCGCGAATCTCTTCGCCCAGGAGCAGGCCCATTGCGCGTCGCCAGTCGGCCGCGCCATGGGCATCCGTGAACCAGCAGTCGATCGCGCTGATATCGCGGGCGAGAACCTCGGCGGCGGGTAGTGCCGGGTAGCGCAACTGCACCGGGTGCAGCGTCGCCGCCGTCACCGTGAGCACGAAGGTGCCATCGATCAAAAGCAGCCCGGCGAGTACCGCGCCCGAGCGCCCGAGCGGCGACAGGGCAATCTTGCGATACGCCGTGCGCGCCTGCAGCGAGGCCAGCGGCACGTGGATGGAGCGCAGCACATCATTCGGCGCGAGCACGTTGGTCATGTCTCCCGTGACGAACTCGCGGGCCGGTACGACCTCGTCGCTGCCGTCGCCGCGCCAGACCAGCAGCTCGGCGTCGAGTGCGACGGCGAGGGTGATCATGGGACCGGCCGGCAGCGAGGTGGCGAGGTTGCCACCGACGGTCGCGACGTTCCACACCTTGAACGAGCCAAACAGGGCCGTGCAGCAGTGATAGAACAGCGGATGCGCCGCCCAGCCCGCCCGCATCGGCAGCCGGGATAGTTCAGCGATGGTGCAGGTCGCGGCAATTGAGAGGCCGTCCCCGGTTACGGTCAGGGCGGGCCAGCCAAAGCTGTGCAGATCGACAAGACCGGTGAGGTGGGCCCGCGGGTACGCGAACAGCTCGGATCCTCCGGCCAGCGGTACCACGGTCGGCCCGAGCGCGGCGAGGTCGCTCCGCTGTCGAGCGGCGGTGACGTGTGTCACAGTGCTGAGGTCCATGGGTCTCCATCGCGGGCCAAGTCGAGCCGTGCGTGCGACCTTGAGCACACGGTGGTTGTGGTTCCACAGAGTAGGGTACCGCACACGCTGCCCACCAAACTGACAGCACGATGATGAGAAGTTTTCGCACCGGTGACGGCGAGAGTTCGCGTAGAAACGGAGTGTCGTCATCTCTGGCCTGAGGCCAACGGGGAGATCTGCAGCCACTCGGGCACCGGCATATTCACAGCCGACGCTGTCAGGATCTGGGTACCTGTCGACGGTGGGAGACCGAGATGACCACTGCCCCAATCGTCGCGCACGCGATGCCAGCCGCCAATTCGGCACACGATTCGAGCGGTCTCGTTCGCGACCATTTCGACGTGGTCGTGATCGGTGCCGGCCCGGCTGGAGCCGCTGCAGCCCTGCGCGCCGCCGAACTCGGCGCATCCGTCGCCGTCTGCGAGGCTGATCGCCTTGGCGGCACGTGCGTGAACACCGGATGCGTGCCCACCCGCGTGCTGGCCAAAACAGCGAGACTCATGCGAGAGATTCGAACGGCCGACACGTATGGCATCTCGGTGACGGAGCGCCCCATCGACTGGCCTGCCACTGTTGCCCGGGTTCGGGAGACCGTGGACCGGGTGCGTTCCATGAAAAACGAGGCCACCCGATTTGCCGATGCCGGCGTTCACCTCATCCTTGAGGGGCGCGCCCGCTTTGTGGATGCCTTCACACTCATGCTCGAGACGGGGCGCACGATTTCGGCCGGCGCAATCCTGGTCTGCGTGGGCGGTCATTCCCGCCGCCTGCCGGTGCCGGGAGCTGAGCTGGCGGTGGTGCCCGAACACGTGCTCGACCTGCCTCGGGTTCCCGGGCGGCTGGCTGTTATCGGCGGCGGGAACACCGGCGCGCAACTGGTCACCGTGTTCAATTCTTTCGGTTCAGCCGTGACCCTGCTCGACGTGGCCGACCGGGTGCTCGCCACATCCGATGAGTCCGTCTCGCACGCCGTCGCCGAGGCCTTCGTCGAACAGGGCGTCGCCCTCCGCCTCGGTATTCAGGGTGTCGCCGGACTAGACCGTGCCACCGACGGCTCGATCACCCTGACCTGGCGCGAGGACGGGCAGGACGTGTCAGGCAGCTTCGACGCCGTGATCATGGCAACCGGCTGGCCAGCGGACGTCGACGACCTCGGTCTCGACTCAGCCGGCGTGGTCACGAGTCGTTCCACTATTCCTGTCGATGCGTATTTTCGCAGTTCGGTGCCGCACATCTTCGCCGTCGGTGATGCCAACGGCCGGGACATGCTGGTGCAAGCGGCACAGTTCGAGGGAGAGGCCGCAGCCGAGAACGCCGTTCTGGATGCCAACCGGCGAACCCCGCACCACTTGCTTCCGGCGGGTGGCTTCACGGATCCCGACTACGCCGGCGTTGGCCTGACCGAGGTTGAGGCCCGGCGTCGCGACGAGCTCTGCGTGGTGGAGGTGGTGCCGTTCTCGCGGCTGGATCGTGCGGTGATCGACGATCGCCAACGAGGATTTTTCAAACTCATCACCGATCGCCGGCGTGAGCTCATTCTCGGAGCCCACGCGGTCGGTGAGAACGCCGTGGAGGTCATTCAGTCGGTCACTACGGCGATGGCCGCCGGCATCGACGTGGCCACGCTGGCCAACGTGCGCTTCGCCTACCCCACTTACAGCGCCGTGATCGGTGTTGCTGCCCGAGGTCTGCTGGCCGAGTACGCCGATGGGTCAGCTCGTCGCCGCGGTCACACGTCGATCGTGTAGACGAGTTCCTCCTGCAGCATGCCCAGCCAGTCGTAGAGTTCGCCCAGAAAACGCGCGTCGTCACCGACGAGGTGCACGACTCCGTCGGGAGAGATCTGCAACCGGTCGGCGAGCGTCAGCCGCAGGTCGGTGAGGCTGCGCAGCCAGGCTTGCACGGCGTCGGCGTCGAGACTGATGGTGACCGGCTGGCGATCCTCGGTGTCGAGGCCGGCCGTATCCCCCTCGCTGGCTGCGTCTGCTGCGCTGGCAGGGTCCGTTCCCAGAGAGCCCAGCACGATCTGGGCGTTCTGCGCCTTGCGTTTGAGCAGGTCGGTCGCCGTGAAGCGACGAAAATCCGCCGCCGCGGCGGCGTCGTCAGGGTAGGCGACGGGCAGCAGGCGGCCGAAGACGCCGTCGCTCGCGGCGAGCTGCGGGTCGGCGGCGCCGGCGTCGAGCATGTCCACGAGCTGGCTGGTGGCCAGGCGCAGTAGGTCAACCTCGATTGGTTCGAACCGGCCGAGCAGGGCACCGGACTCGTGCAGCGTGAACCGTCGCAGGCCGCTCACTCGTCGGCCTTGGCGAGGGTTGCCCAGAGACCGTAGCCGTGCATGGCTTCGACGTGGCGTTCCATCGATTCGCGATTACCGGTGGCCACGACGGCCCGGCCGTTGTTGTGCACCTGCAGCATCAGCCGTTCGGCTTGCTTCGGGGTGACCCCGAAGTAGCTGCGAAAAACGTAGGCGACGTAGGACATGAGATTGACCGGGTCGTCCCAGACCAGCGTCACCCACGGTCGGTCGAGTGACACCTCCTCGCGGAGCTCGGTGTGTTCGGCAGTCTTGGTCACCCCTCAAGCCTCACACGCTGCCGCCGGGTTTTCCACCGCCCTCTCAGACTTCCCCGCGCAGACTTCCCCGTTCGGTGCTCGCGTTCGGGGGGAGGGAATATCCTTGAGTATGACGTCTTTTGCATCATCGTCCGCCGTTACCCCATCTCGAACCATCGCACGCGGTTCCCAGCGCACTGAGTCGGCCCCGCTGACCAACATCGACGTTGAACGCATTCGCAACGACTTTCCTGTGCTGCACCAGCTGGTGAACGGGCATCCGCTCACCTATCTCGACTCGGGCGCGACCTCGCAGAACCCGATCAGCGTGATGGAAGCCGAGCAGGAATACTACGAGCAGCGCAACGCTGCCGTGCACCGCGGCGCACACACGCTCGCCGTCGAAGCGACCGAGGTGTTCGAAGCCGCCCGCGAGAAAGTCGCAGCGTTCGTCGGCGCCCAGACCGACGAGATCGTCTGGACCTCCAACGCCACCGAGGCCATCAACCTTCTCGCCTACAGCTTCTCCAACGCCTCGCTCGGCCTCGGCGGCCCGGCCGCACGCCGGTTCAGCCTCGGCACCGGCGACGAGATCGTGGTCACCGAGATGGAACACCACGCCAACCTCATTCCGTGGCAGCAGCTCGCGCTGCGCACCGGCGCCACCCTGCGCTTCATTCCCGTACTCGATGACGGCACCCTCGACCTCGACGCGGCAGCGGATGTTGTCGGCCAGCACACGAGACTGCTCGCCTTCACGCACGGTTCGAACGTCACCGGAACCATTGCTCCGGTCGCCGAACTCGTGGCCCTCGCTCGCAGAGTCGATGCCCTCACAGTGCTGGACGCGTGCCAGACCGTGCCGCACCTGCCGGTCGACGTCGCGGCGCTCGATGTGGACTTTGCCGTCTTCTCCGGCCACAAGATGCTCGGCCCGACGGGTATCGGCGCGCTCTACGGCCGGGCCGAACTGCTCGCCGACATGCCGCCATTTCTCACCGGTGGGTCGATGATTACGACCGTTGACATGGAGAAAGCTGAGTTCTTGGCGCCGCCGCAGCGCTTCGAAGCCGGCACCCAACGCATCTCGCAGGCCATCGCGCTGGCCGCAGCCGTCGACTACCTGCGCGAAACCGGCATGGATCGGGTAGCAGCCTGGGAGGCCCAGCTCGGCCAGCGTCTGGTCGCGGGGCTCGCCGAAATTCCCGGCGTGCGGCTCCTCGGCCCCGGCCTCGGGGTGGAACGGCTCGGCCTCGCCGCCGTTGATGTCGCTGGTGTGCACGCGCACGACGTTGGCCAGTTTCTCGACGACGCCGGCATCGCCGTGCGGGTGGGACATCACTGTGCCCAGCCGCTGCACCGCCGGCTCGGCGTGACCGCCTCCACTCGGGCGAGCACCTACCTCTACAACACCACCGACGAGGTCGACCTGTTTCTGGCCACCCTGGCCGAGATCGCCCCCTTCTTCGGAGTGCGTCGATGAGCGACCTGCAGAGCCTGTACCAGACGATCATTCTGGAGCACTCGAAAGCCCGGCACGGAGCAGTCGCCCTCACCCCGCTGGCCGAGGCCGCAACGCTTGGCGCCGCGAGCGGTCTGCGGGTGGCTGAATCGCATCAGATCAACACCACCTGCGGCGACGAGGTCACCCTGCGCGTCTCGCTCAGCGCCCGTGAAAGAGCGGATGCCGCCGTGACCGACCTGGTCTGGACCGGCGTGGGCTGCTCGATCTCGCAGGCATCCGCTTCGATTCTCACCGACACCCTGCGCGGCCTCAGCACGACCGAGGCACGCGCCCTGCTCGACAACTTTCGCGAGATGCTGCGTTCCCGCGGAAGAATTGAACCCGACGAAGAGATTCTTGGCGACGCCGCTGCCTTCGGGGGGGTCTCGCGCTACCCCGCTCGGGTCAAGTGCGCCATGCTGTCCTGGGTCGCCTTCGAGGTAGCCCTGATCGAGGCCGAATCGCACTAGTTGCCCGCAGCCTCTGAACCCCAGCGGCGGAGGGAACTATCTGCCGCCGGTGCCGAGTTCGGCGTGCAGCGGCCAGTCCTGGTCGTCCAGAATGAACTGAGCGCAGGCGCCCGTGCCGGCGTTGACCACGATGGGAGCCATGAGGTTGACCGTCGTCGTGGTTTCGCCGGGGTTGACGACCACGAGAACGAGGGCGTCGACGGGCGTGGTGATCTCGATCGCGGCGGATTGGTCATTCGAGAGGACCGGCTTATAGTCGGGCAGGTGAACCCCGGCGTCGAGCACGAACAGGCGGGTTTTCGACGTCTCGTCGGCCTGAAGCGAGTACAGCCCGTCGGCTCCGTCGATCGTGTTGAGCGTGAAAACCGTCAGCGGCGCCAACCCGGGTGGGGGAGTGACAAAGGTCAGAGTCGGGCTGGACAACGGGCTCATCTAAGGAAATCCATCAGTGTGGGCTGTAACACCTTGGCGGTTACGGCGAGGGCGGACTGGTACGAGATCTCCTGCAGCTTGAGCTGCAGAACGACCTCGGTGAGGTTGAGATCTTCGAGTCCGGCGCGCTGGTTCTCGAGCGCCCCGGTCTTGGAGAGCAGATTGTCTTGGGCACGTTCGACCTGCACCTGGCGCGAACCGATCGTCGCCCACTGGTTCGTCATGGCGTTCATCCTCGTATCAATCGCGCTGAGGTGAGAAGAAACCGCGGGCGCCGTTCCGCTGGTGTCGCGCAGGCTCGCGATGAGGCCGTCGAGCTCCGCGAAGACGGTCTGCGGTTTCGCAGTGCTACCACCGAACACGGCGGCCCCGTCGGCATCAACCCGAACCGTCGCATCCGCGCTGATCCGCCGCTCAACCGAGCCCGCGCTGGCGTTGTAAACATAGGCGCCTGAAACATCCATCGTGTACGCAGCCGCCGCATCAGAGTTACCCGCGAACACACTGCGGCCGAGATACTTCGTGTTGGCCTGGCCGAGCAGTTCGGCCTTGAGCCCCTCGAGCTCGACGGCGATGGCTTCTTTGGCGGTCGGGCTCACCGTGCCGTTGGAGCCCTGCACGGTGAGGTAGCGCACCCGATTCATGATGTCACTCGTGGCCGACATCGCCGAATCCAGTGTGGTCAGCCAATTGTTACCGTCGTCGGCATTGCGGGCGTACTGCGCGGTGGCGGCCTGCTCGGCCCGCACCGACATGGCGGCGGTAGTGGCGGTCGGGTCGTCCGACGGACGGTTGAGCCCCTTGAGCGTGCTCGCCTGCTCCTGCAGCTTCGACAGCTGCGCCATATTCTCTTGAAGGTTGCGCTGGGCCGTGCGCATCTGGGTCTGGCCGGTCACTCGGGAGATCATGACTTACCTTCCTACCAGGCCGGTGCGGTTGATGAGGGTGTCGAGCATCTCATCGACGGCCGTCATCACGCGAGCCGCGCCCTGATACGCGGTTTGAAACATGAGCAGGTTGACGTTCTCTTCATCCAGGTCGACGGATGCGTTCGCCAGCTGCTGGCTCACCGCAAACGTGGCCGTCGAGCTGGCCAGGTTCGCCTGCTGCAGGTGTGACTGCGTAGCCACGGCAATGGTCGATACGAAGTCCGACCAAACGGTGTTGGGGGTTGCGATCGCGCCGGCCGTATTCGTTGCCTTGCCGGCACCGAGCTGGGCGAGGCGATCGGCGATCGAGCCGTCGAACGCGCCCAATCCACTGTTGCCGGCAACAACGTCGGAGCCTGCTGTCGGCACCACTCCGAGTGTCTGCGCGGCGTTTCCAAGAACAAACGAGAAGAACGGCCCGGATTGGCCACCGACCACATTCGTGCCCGTCGCATAGATCGCGTTGACCTTGTCGGCGAGATCTATCGCAAAGGAGTCGTATGCCTTGGCCGCTTTGTTGAGTTCGCCGTCGCCACCCAGCAGCGACAACGCCCCCGCCATCTCGCCGCCCTCAATCGAGACAGCGGACTTCGTGGTATCCGTCCACTTCAGGGTCACCGTCGCGCCGACTGCTGCACCGCCCGCCGCACCGCCCGCCGCACCGACCGAAACCGCCATTGCGTTCGCGGTCCCACCCGTTACCAGCGCATTGCCGCTGACCAACACGTCAACCGTGCCGTCACTCTTCGCCACAACGGATGCCCCGGTCAACGCCGAAATCGTCGTCGTCAAAACACTGCGCTGGTCGAGAAGTTCGTTGGCGTTACCGCCACCGGCCACGGTCTGGCGAATCTGCACGTTGAGATCGGCGACCTGCTGGGCGGCGCCATTGAGCTCGGTGACCATGTGTCCGAGGTCGCTGCGCACCGACGCCCATTCATCGGTAACGGCCTGATAGCCCTGGGCGATCTGCGTCACGAGCTCGCCGGCGGTGGAGAGCACGAGGGCGGCGGGAGTTGTCGTGTCTGAACTGTTGGCGAGGCCCTGCCAGCTGGCCCAAAAGGCATCCAGTTTGGCTGAAATGCCGTCTTCGCCCGGCTCGTGTAGCGACGTCTCTATAGAGCTGAGTGAATTGGCGCGAACGGCGGTGTAGCCGGCGGCGGCGGCAGCCCCGCGAACCTGAGCGTCGAGCTGGGCGCTGCCGAGGCGTGCGATGCCGTCCACCGAGACGCCCTGGCCGATGCGCTGACCGTTCGAGAGAATGCCGGTCGAGGCGACACCGCCGATGGCTGACGTCGTGACGCGCTGCCGGGTGTAGCCGACCGTGTTGGCGTTGGCGATGTTCTGCCCGACCACGTCGAGGCCTTGGCGGGCCGCGACCAGACCGGTATACGCGGTGTTCAATCCGCTGAAGGTGCTCACGGCTACAGGTTCCGGTCGAAGATCCGGGCGTCGGCGATCGTGGCGCCGGTGAATCCGCTGGCATCGTAGGTCTTCGGGTGGGAGGTGGCCATGGCCATGGTTTCCTGCAGGGAGCGAGCCGCAGCGCGAATGAATCGCTCGTTGGTGTCGCGCAGCTCTTTGATCTGCGCGGTCAGGTCGCCCATCGCCGTGAGGTGAGCAGAGAAGATCTCGCTCCACGGGCCCTCCGGGGCGTTGGCAACGAGCTCGCGCAGCGTGGCATCCTCCGCGGTGCCCCACTGGGTGGCCAGGGCCGCAACCTCGACCGAGCGGCCGAGTCCGGCTTCACGCACGAGGTTGAGCACCTGTTCGACCTCGCGGGTGGCGTGCTGCAACCAGCGTGATTTGCCGCCCTGCAGTAACAGCTGTTCTTCTTCGAGCTTGAAGACGAGTAGCTCAAGAAGCTCACGTTCGCGCCAGAGCAGAGCAGAAAGTTCATTGGCGCCCATGAGTCCTCCAATCACTTTTTCGTATCGTGGAGCACAGGCTGTCGCGTGTGCAGTGTCTCGTTATCAGTCACTATCGGTCCGAATGCGAGCAAGGTAAGTGGCCCCGACTGAATATCTGTTCAATTTATTGGAGGCCTGGCCCATAAGAGAAGCCCGCGAAGGCCCCAAAACGGGTGCCTCGCAGCACGATAAGCCCCATAAAGGGGGGTTCCCATTCTCTAATATAGACACAAACGCTCTACCCACTTACCCCTGAGTGCGGTACTTTTTAAAAAAAACAGGCATTGAGGGCTCCTACGGGGGCGTAAGGGTCCTCCTGTTTCACGAACAATCGTGATTTATTTCTCTTGGGGGACGGCTTGTGAATCGCAGTGACCGCAATGCCCTCGTGGTTGAAAATCTCCCACTCGTCGGCTACCTCGTCTCCGAGGTCTGGGCCAAGGCCCGCCACCTCTCGCGTGATGATCTGGCCTCAGCCGGCGCCGTGGCTCTGATTACTTCAGCGGATGCCTTCAAACCCGACCTCGGCGTTCCCTTCGGCGCCTTCGCCCGTCGTCGAATAATCGGTGCCTTCGCCGATGAAATGCGCTCCAACGACTGGGCAACGCGCACCGCACGCCGTCGTATCAAAGAGACCATGGCCGTGCAGGAGACGTTGTCGGCGGCACTGGGGCGCACCCCCAACGTCGACGAGATCGCGGCGGCGCTCGGTGTTGACCGCGAGAGCGCATCCGCTGGCATGTCAGACGCCCAACGCACGCTGTCGACGCTCGATGACACCACGGCTGAGTTTCTCATCGCTGACACCGCAATGCCCGAAGAGTCGCTACTCTCGGCCGAGCGTCTCACCTACCTGCACGCCGCCATTGCGGCGCTGCCCGAGAAGATGCGCGAGATCGTCGAACAGATCTACTTCGACGATCGCCCGGTCAAAGAGATCGCGGCCGACCTCGGCATTACGCACTCGGCCGTGTCGCAGACCCGGGCAGAAGCCATCCGCTTGTTGCGTGACGGGCTCAGCACTCACTACTCCGATGACGCCGAGGCCGCACACGAGCCGGAGTCGCGCATTGCGCCGGCCCGCCGCAGCGCCTACCTCGCCCGCCTGGCCGACCTCGCAACCGTGGGCATGTCTCACGCTGCGCGGGTTCCGCTCCTCGCAGAAGAACTCGTCGCTTCCTGACCCCTCTGAGGGAGTCTCTCAATCGTTCCCGGTCTTCTCGCTGCACCGGTGCCACGATCAGTCACATCTTCGGCCCAGGGAAGGACCAGGGCACCCGCACCACCTCATGGAAGAAACCATAATGGGCATGCAAATCAATACCTCCAGCACCGGAGCCTCCGACGCGCTGCGCAAGCTGGCCGCAGTTCAAGGCGGCCCGGCTCAGCCGACGGTTGCACGCTCCAGCGGCACTCGCAGCAGTACACCGGAGCCGACCGCCCTGCTCGACACGGTCGAGTCCAACGGTAGGGCTGCAGCCGTCGCCACCGAGAACCGCGTTGCGGCCGCCTCGACGCTGCGCGACAGCGACCTGGCCGCCAAGATGGTCGAGCAGACCAGCACCAAGATTCTGGCCGAGCCCGGCATCGCCGTGTCGGCTCAGGCGAACCAGGCCAACTCCAACGTGGCCCAGCTGCTCGAGCCCGCCCGCGCCGAGTAGTTTCTTTTCAGCTCTCCCAGCCAAGCGGATTTTCATTCGCTCGGCCGAGCCAACTGGTCACCACGGCATCAAGGTCTAGGTGCGCCAGTGGGGTTTTGGGCTGGGCGTATTCGCGCGGTGGCTGTGGGCGGGTCGCCAGGTTTGGGTGGGGTCCCAGAGGAGGGGGCCGAGGAGTTGGGGTCTTCCGTTGGTTATGCGGATTTTCCAGCCGTTGCTG